>JAWXBG010000044.1:0-35247 GCA_034439875.1 Flavobacteriales bacterium | reverse complement strand
TAGCAGGAACGTATTCTTTGGAAGAATTGCAATCAAAATCTGATGCAGAAATTGCAAAGCTCAATTTTCTCGCTAATCATTTGTGCATTATCCAAGATGCAAATGAAAAAACGGCACCACTGTCTGAGTTAAACCTGGTAAACCCAGATGGAACTCCACTATCGGAAGATGTAACTACGGAGACGTTCAACCCTCTTCTATATGGCATTGAACCTCAGGAGCAGAACCAGTATTTCAGTATTGCAAATGGCACCAAATCTCTATTTGTGTATTCTTCAGCCAGAATTGATGTTCTATTTGCTCGTCAACAGACCAACCAGAAATAAACCGACCAGATTTATCCAAAAATGAAAAATTTAATTCTTGTCTTTGCAGCCACAATACTGAGTTCTATCGCAGTGGCTCAAGAATATCCTGTGAGCAATCCGTCCATTACCGACTGCGGTGGTTTTTTGGTGGATGCGGGTTTCAGCGCTTCCGATTACGGTCCCAATGAAAATTTCACAAGTGTAATTTGCCATGATGGAACGGATGATCCAATCGTAAATCTATACTTCAGTTTTTTTGAATTGGGTACAGGGGATGAAATGAGCATTTATGATGGAAGTAGCACTGCATCTCCTTTAATAGGTACATATATTGGCATGGAACTCCAGGCTCAGGATATTACTTCAACTAACGGAGATGGATGTCTAACAGTGGTATTTACCTCTAATGGTGATGCCAGTGTAGGAAGCTTCGGAGCAGAAATTTCCTGTGGACTGCCATGTGCCAAACCTTTCTCTATCATTACTACAGACGAAGTTGAAGATAATCCCATAAAGGTGTGCGTAGGAGAAGAAATTGTTTTTGACGGTGCTGCTTCTACTTTTGCTGAGGGTGCTATATTGGGTAGTTTTCAGTGGAACTTCGATGATGGGTTAACGGACAATGCCAATTGGCCTAACGTAACTCACTCATTTGCCGAACCTGGTGCCTATGTTGTACAGTTATACTTGATTGACGATAATGATTGTGCAAATGCCAATCTCCCTGACCGTGTAATTTTCGTTTCTACAACTCCAGAAATTACAGTTGCAGCGGATGACTATCAAGTTTGTATTGGTCAAGAAGTAGATATCACCGGACTTGCAACTCCTGTGATGTGGTCTGCTCTTCCAGATGTTGATTTTGGTGGTGGGTTGTACATCCCCGATGATCAATCGCAATGCTTTTCAGATGTTATTTTATTTGGTGGTTTCACTCCCGGAGAAGTAATTGATGATGTGAGCGACTTTGAATACTTCTTCATCAATTTCGAGCACACCTTCATGGGCGACTTGGTCATTTCGTTTATTTGTCCAAATGGTCAATCAATTGCTGTGCATCAGCAAGGTGGCGGTGGCACACACCTCGGCGTTTCAAACGAACTAGACGATCAAAACTTACCCGGCGAAGGTTGGGACTATTATTGGTCACCGGATGCTGTAAACGGCACATGGGAGGAATCATCACAAGACGCCAATTTACTTGTTGACAATGGAAATTTTAACATGGCATTGATGTCAGGTTTCTATCAAAGTTCTCAATCTTGGGATCAACTTATTGGCTGTCCACTCAATGGAGAATGGACTGTGGAAGTGTGTGATATGTGGGGAGCCGATGACGGATTCATTTTCGACTGGTCTGTTCAATTTGCTCCGGAGCTCTATCCTGATCTGATCTCTTTCACTCCTTCCATTGGTCAAGGATGTGATTCTACCTTTTGGGCTGGAAGTTTTATAACACAGCAAGATGCAGGATGCGATACTATCAGCATTATACCAACAGCGGCAGGTACCTTTAGTTATGTTTACACCGCAATAGATGACTTTGGATGTACTTACTCTGCTGAAATTGCAGTAGAAGCTTACCCAGGTCCTGTTCCTAGTGCCGGTGCTGATGTGCCATATTGCCTTACAGAAATGGATCTTGAAGCATCAGTAGGAAACGAAGTTCAAGGAATCAACTACATATACAACTGGATCCCCGGCGGCCCAATAACCGGAGATAACACACTCACTCCAACCATTACAAATCTGAACGAAGACACGGAATTCATATTCAGTGTATACCCACAAAATGATCCTCAGTGTTTGGTTGTAGATACAGTGTTGGTATACATACCTGAGCCACCTGCTGCCGGTCCTTTGGATTCGCTCCAATTCTGTGCTGGTGATGATGCATTGCTCACAGCGCCGTTTCAAGACAACTCTTATACATACAATTGGTATTACTCATTAGATGATATTGAGGACTATGAATGGGTGGGTACTTCGTCTACACATGCTGGTAGCACAACAGGATACTACTATGTTGAAGCGGCAGAATCTATTTGCGGATTCACATCTGAAACGCCGTTTTACTTAGATGTCATTAGCTGCAACATCGTTATACCAAACGTATTCTCTCCAAACAACGATAGCCAAGATTTGAATAATTCTTTGGTGTTTACAGGACTTGAATACTTCGAGAAAAGTACACTTCGGGTATATAATCGTTGGGGCAACCTGATCTATGAGTCCGATAATTATAAAAACAACTGGACTCCCGCAGAAGAGGAAGCGCCAGAAGGAACATACTTCTTTATTTTGGGAGTAAACAAAAATTCAAACTTCGAATATTACGAAGGACACCTTACGCTTCTAAGAAAAGCGCGCTAACATTATTTTTTCCAAACAGAGCGGTCTCTTCAGACCGCTTTTTTTTTGTAGCTATGGATTCAATTACAGAACTAGGCAAAACAGCTGAGTTGCTTCGAATGGAGCAGAAAGAAGACTTCGCCATCCACGAAGCTTCTCTTAAGAAAAGTAACATTCAGGAACGCCGCAGAAACGGCGTTACTTGGTTCCCCTTGCGAATCGCAGAAACCGGATACGGCCTCGGAGCTTATCCTTTCATTGTAGTAGAGAGAAATCCGGGCGACATTTTCCAGCACCACTTCAGCAATGCCTCGCCAGTGAGTATGTTTAGCGCGGCACTCGGCTATGAAGAGATGCAGATCAATGGTACCATCGGATATTTAGATAATAATCGGATGAAAATCTTCTTTCGCGCCGATGAGCTTCCAGACTGGATTGACATGGGGAAAATCGGAGTAAATCTCCTATTTGATGCCAAGTCGTATGATGAGATGTACAAGGCGCTCAATTATTTTATCAATATTGACAAGGGTCGTCATAAAGAACTACGCGATAAAATTCTTGGATATCAAGAGCTCACCACTCGGAAATTGCCTTTCGAATCGTCGCCAGCACTCAATGATTCTCAGAATAAAGCGGTTCAAGATATTCTCAATGCGTGCGATGTGGCAGTAGTTCATGGCCCTCCAGGCACAGGAAAAACGACAACGCTCGTTCATGCTATCGGTGAATTGCTGAAATATGAAAAACAAATTCTAGTTTGTGCACCGAGTAATGCTGCGACAGATTATTTGACCCGAAGTTTAAGTTCGAAAGGAATAGATGTTGTTCGAATCGGAAATCTGGCGAGGGTAGAAGAAGATACTGCCGCTCACACGGTAGATGCAAAACTCTCTCTTCTCAAAGAAACTAAACAAATTAAAGAGCTTAAGAAAAGAGCCGTCGAGATGAGAAAACTCGGCGGCAAATACAAACGTCAATTTGGAAAAGAGGAAATGGAACAACGCAAAGCACTTCTTCAAGAAGCACGCAATCTCAACAAAGAAGCACGTGAACTTGAGAATTATCTCGTACAAAAAATCATTGATGATGCTCAAGTTGTGACGTGTACCCTTATAGGGAGTATGAATGATTATCTTCAGAACAGAACTTTTGAAACAGTAGTGATCGATGAAGCTGGTCAGGGAGTAGAACCAGCAACTTGGGTTCCCATTCAAAAAGCTCAGAAAGTGGTAATGGCAGGGGACCCTTTTCAATTGCCGCCAACGGTAAAAAGTCGAGAAGCAGAAAAAAAAGGATTGGGTATTACTTTAATTGAAAAAATAATTTCTCGTCAAAAAGAATCATCTCTCTTAGATGTTCAATATCGAATGAACGAGCAAATCATGGAATTCAGCAATCGGAAATTTTATGGTCACAAACTCAAAGCCCACTCAAGCGTGGCCCATGTGGTTTTGCCATATTCGCCATTGCCTCTTGAATTTATTGATACCGCCGGAAGTGGTTTTGAAGAAAAATCGGGTGATAACAACGAATCGAGAATGAATCCGGAGGAAGCGGAACTGCTGCGCAAACATCTTCAAGAGTTAATGGATTCAGGTGCTGCGGTAGAGAGCATCGGTGTAATATCACCTTACAGAGCCCAAGTAGAATTGATGAAAGATATGTTTCGACAAATTCCAAATGTTACTGTAAATACCATTGACTCTTTTCAGGGACAAGAAAGAGATGTAATTTACATTTCTATGGTTAGAAGCAACGCAGAAGGAGAAATAGGTTTTTTGAAAGATTATAGAAGAATGAATGTAGCCATGACCAGAGCGAGAAAAAAATTGGTCATTATTGGCGACAGTGCGACTCTCGGTGGAGATAAATTTTACGAGGAATTTTTGGCCTATTGCGAAGAAAACAATGCCTATCGCACCGCTTGGGAATATGTTTAGGTCTCGCTTATGGAACTTCTAATGAATTGAATTTCGTTTTTCAAGCATTGGAACGAATGAAAAACGACCGTGCAGTTGAGAATCAAAACTGCCATCTTCCCTTTCTTCTATCACCATCATTTGCTGTATATCGCCTTCGCCATAAGGCATAACTAGAAGTCCACCGGGTTTCATTTGGAGTAAAAGTTCATCGGGCAATTTGGGCACGGCACAAGTAATAATAATTCTGTCGAAAGGTGCGAATGATGGCATGCCCTTGTAGCCATCTCCGTATGTAAGTTGAGGAGTATAACCCATGCTTTTGATAAGGACTTTTGCATTGTCGTGCAGAACTTTCTGTCTTTCAATGGAAAATACTTTAGCGCCCATTTCACACAAAACACAAGTTTGGTAACCCGACCCGGTGCCTATTTCGAGCACCTTCATTCCGGGCTGCAATTTCAACAACTGACTCTGAGTTGCTACGGTAAAAGGATGTGATATGGTTTGACCAGCACCAATCTGGAATGCTTTGTTCTCGTAAGCAAACTCCAAAAATGCACTTGTTAGAAAATAGTGGCGAGGAACAGCATTCATCGCATCGAGAACTCTTCGGTCGGTAATGCCCATTGACTCCATTTCCTGTACGAGCTTCTTTCTCAATCCTTTGTGACGATACGTATCATTTTGCATAGTTTGCCAAAACTAGTTTTGACAATAGAGTCAATTTACCTTGTTGAAAAGTAAAAATGAACGATCGCGTGTAGATACTGCATGACTTGAAATTTGCACAATTCAGTTCGAGAGGACATTCAGATCAGCAGCTATGTTAAAAATTGGAGTACTCGGAGCCGGTCACCTCGGTAAAATTCATATGAAATGCATCCGTGAATTAACGGATGTATACGAGCTAACCGGCATATATGATCCCGATGTTGCCAAAGCCGAAGAAGCAGCAGCATTGTACGAAACGAAGGTTTTTCCGGAAATGGAATTACTGATTTCGTCGGTCGATGTGGTTGATATTGTAACTCCAACCCTAGCTCACTTTACGTGCGCTATGGCAGCTATGAAGCAGTTCAAACATGTTTTCATAGAAAAGCCAATTACCCACACATTGGAAGAAGGCAAACAGTTGATTCGCTTGGCAAAAGAAGCCGGTGTTCAGGCGCAGGTTGGTCATGTAGAGAGATTCAATCCTGCGTTTAGAGCTGCCCTGCCCTATTTTGATCAACCTAGGTTTATAGAAACGCATAGGTTATCGCAATTTAATCCGAGGGGAACTGACGTGTCCGTTGTCCTCGATTTGATGATACATGATATAGACATTGTGTTATCAGTTACCGGTGCCAATGTGAGACGCATAAGCGCTAGTGGTGTTGCCGTTTTGAGCGACACCCCTGATATTGCCAATGCGAGAATTGAACTCGATAACGGTTGTGTGGCGAATCTCACGGCTAGCAGGATTTCTTTGAAGAGTATGCGGAAGTCCAGATTCTTTCAAAAGGATGCCTATATCGCTGTGGACTTCCTGACGAAAGAGTCGGAAATAGTGAGAATGCGCAGTGTTGAAGGAGAACCGGACCCTTTTGCCATCACGTTCGACTTGGGACAAGGTCGTGGGAGAAAAGAGATCCTTTTCGAAAAACCCGAAATTCCGGCTACCAATGCAATCAAAGATGAATTACACGCTTTTGCACATAGCGTCATGAGCAATACAGAAACGGAGGTGCCCCTATGGCAAGGCCTGAAAGCTTTAGAAGCAGCTCATCTTGTTTTGGAAAAAATGAGGCAAGGAGTTTTGCTAGACAATGGCGATTAATCCTTCAAGGGGATATGGAAGTATCTTGAGATTTCGAAAAGAAAAATTCAAGCTCAAAATACCCATGCAACCGTAATTCACTGATCATCGGGACATTGCAAATTCAGTTTTCGTTCATCGAAACAAATACAATAATTCCATTTGATTTCCGTTAACGCTTGCAGATTGTCGGAAGGATGATATAATCACCTTCACTACTTTCGCCGACCTTTAGACCAAACCACGTTTTGAACAAATTTTACTTCTACGTTTTAAGCCTTTCAGGTCTTTTTCTCTTTTTGAGCTCCTGCGACTTGATCAATCCGGAAGAGACAATTCCTTCCTACTTATTGATTGATGAACTTTCGTTTCAGGCACTTCCGGGTGATGGAACCTCGAGTAATAAAATAACTGAAGTTTGGGTTTTTACAAATGGTCAAATGCTTGGTGCTTTTGACCTACCTGCAAAAATTCCTGTGCTCAATGAAGGAGCCACACAAATTAAAATCTTTGCGGGTATAAAAAACAATGGAATTTCCTCCACCCGTATTCGATATCCATTTTATACCACTTTCGATACTACTATTCAATTCACTCCAGGATCTGAATCCAATCTCATTCCAAGATTTTCCTACATTGACAATATCTCTATTGACGAATACAATTTCGAAGGAGGATCAAATCCTTTTAACCCAACAGGCACGAGTGATGTAGGTCTGACGCTCATTCAGAATAGTGATTTAGTTTTTGAAGGAGGTGGATCCGCCCTTGCATACTTGGCCGATGGAGATAATCAAGTTTTGGTGCGCACAAATCAAACCTTGGACCTCACGCCCGGGAAAATCACTTTTGTAGAGTTGAATTATAGTTCCAATAATATTTTCGCTGTTGGACTCTATTCTTTTCAATCAGGAACTGAGAAAAAAAATCTGGCCGTGCTCGTCAATCCAACTACTCAAATATTGGGAAGTCCGGTTTGGAACAAAATTTATATAGACTTGGGACTGATTCCAAGTCAAAACAACAACGCCAATTATTTCGAATTGTATCTGGAAGCAGTTCCTGATACTCCGGGTAAAACGGTAGAAGCTTATTTTGATAATATAAAGCTAGTGACCTTCGATTGAGCTTATGCGTCAAAGCAGACAAGTACTTAAATATATCCTCATCGATTTGCTCGCCGCAGCAAGTGCTTGGACTATACTATTTGCTTATCGTAAAAAAGTTCTTGAAACCATGCGATTTGGGGATGATGTCAGCCTCGTCTTCGATCAAAACTATTTCTTAGGATTGCTCTTCATCCCCATTTTTTGGGTGGCACTCTATTGGCTGAATGGACATTACAATAATATCTTTAGAAGATATCGCCTCAAAGAACTAGGTCAAGTAGCTGTTGGTTCAGTAATTGGAAGCCTCGCCATATTCTTTGTTTTTCTTCTTGATGATCAGATAGCAGGATACAAAAGCTATTATAAATCTCTCCTCGTACTTTTTACATCTCACTTTCTTCTTACTCTCACAGGAAGATTGATCCTCACATCACGAACTGTTTCCTTGGTTCATAAAAGAAAAATCGGATTTAATACTGTTATAGTTGGGGGAAATGAACAAGCTGTTGGTATGTATGAAGAGATTCAAAACATGCCTAAATCTCCGGGTTACAGATTCCTTGGATTTGTGAGAGTAAACGGTAATGACGACATACTACAAAAACATCTACCCTATTGTGGCCAATACCAAGAGCTCCCAAATATTATTAGAGAAAAGGGAATTGAAGAAGTGATTATTGCAATTGAAAGTGGAGATCACAGCGAACTTCAAAATATCATAGCACTTTTGGAAGCCGAAAAAGTCAATATCAACATCATTCCAGACATGTACGACATCCTCAGTGGAAGTGTAAAGATGAATAGCATCTACGGTCTGCCATTGATAAGAGTGAATCACGAAATTATGCCCGCGTGGCAATTTTCAGTGAAACGATTAATGGATATTGGGGTGAGCATTCTTGCGCTTCTCATCTTATCCCCAGTGTACCTTTTCATAGCGCTTTCGATAAAATTTTCTACGAGCGGAAGAATCATTTTTAAGCAAGAACGAATTGGGAAATATGGGAAGCCATTTTTCATATACAAATTCAGAACAATGGTGAACGATGCCGAATCCAATGGTCCGCAATTGAGCAGTTCGCATGATACAAGGGTAACCAAAGTGGGAAGATTTCTGCGCAAAACAAGGCTCGATGAGTTGCCACAATTTTGGAATGTATTAGTCGGAGAAATGGCCCTTGTAGGACCTCGTCCAGAAAGACAGCACTTCATAAACCTCATCACACAAAGAGCCCCTCACTATCGTCATCTTCAAAAAGTACGTCCCGGAATCACTTCATGGGGACAAGTGAAATATGGCTACGCCGAAAATGTTGATCAAATGGTTCAGCGTCTAAAATATGATATCCTGTATATCGAGAATATGAGTCTAGCCATGGATATAAAAATTCTGTTTTACACGATCTTAATAGTGATGAAAGGAAGTGGGAAGTGAGGTGGGACTTAGGTTTCGGAGAAAGGCAATGTGTTAGATGGCAGTTCTTAGCATCAGTTCAATAGAAATGACATCATACTAGTTCTCAGTTCAGCACGAACGACATCATACTAGCTGGCAGTGAATGGCATCAGTTCCTTAGGAACGGCATCATCCTGGCTGGCATTAGGCAGGCAACGGCATCATAATTTTTGGATTATTTCAAATCTTTTGATCAGACCTCACACATTAAACCCAGAATCCGCATTTGAAATCTATTGGAGCGCTAACCCCCTTTAATATGAAGCACTTTCTCGATTTTTATTCTTGATGTATGAATATACACTATCAAATAAAAATCTGGCGAGAGCACTTGCTATCTGTGGGGTTTATCACTTCACCGCGAATCCCAATTCGGATTCTGGGTTAAAAGATTAATCAATCATCGCTCTTGCTTCATCCATCGCTGGTTTGAGGTAGATGTCCTTTTGGATGAATGGCACTCTTGCACGAAAATCTTTGTGCAAGTTCTCTATAGCATTTGAACTTTTCAATGGTCGACGAAAGTCTAAAGCTTGAGCAGCAGTAAGCAATTCGATTCCCACTATTGAACGCAAATTCTCTAAAACTCGAAAACATTTTGTCGCTGCATTTGCACCCATACTTACATGATCTTCTTGGCCATTGCTGCTATCTATAGTATCTACACTTGCGGGTGTGCACAATTGTTTATTCTGACTTACAATTGATGCTGCCGTGTATTGCGAAATCATCAATCCACTATGAAGCCCCGGATCCTTTGCCAGGAATGCGGGCAGTCCTCGCTGACCGCCAATTAACTTATATATGCGTCGCTCGCTTATACTTCCCAATTCAGCCATTGCAATAGCCAAAAAATCGAGAATTAAAGCCAGTGGTTGTCCGTGAAAATTTCCTCCCGAAATAATTCTTCCCTCTTCAGGAAAAATAATTGGATTATCGGTAACACTATTGATTTCTGTTTCTAAAACCGATAAAGCATACTGATATGTATCTATACTCGCTCCGTGAACCTGAGGAATACATCTGAAGCAATATGCATCTTGCACCTGTTCTCGTTTCACTTTTTGCATTTCACTTCCTTCAAGCAATTTGTTTATCGCTTCGGCCGATTTAACTTGCCCATTATGGCTTCTAACAACATGAGTAAATGATTCAAAGGGTTCGCTCCTACCCATGAATGCCTCCAGACTCATAGCAGATACCAAATGAATTCGGTCTATCATCTTTCCAAGACTGAACAAAATATATGAAGCATAGGCACTCATAAACTGCGTGCCATTGATGAGTGCAAGTCCTTCCTTTGATTTCAATTGTAGGACACTCAAACCTGCTTCTTTCAAGGCTTCTTTCGCGGGCATTTTCTGTCCTTTGAAATACACCTCTCCCTCACCTATTAATGGAATTGCTAGATGTGCCAAAGGCGCAAGATCGCCACTTGCGCCCAGAGATCCCTGCTGGTATACCACAGGGATGATGTCGTGATTATAAAAATCGATGAGCCCTTGGATAGTTGACAATTGTACCCCACTATAACCTCTAGAGAGTCCTTTCACTTTCAAAAGTAACATCCATTTCACCACCTGCTGAGGAACCTCCTCTCCCATTCCACAAGCATGACTAAACAACAAGTTTCGTTGGAGTTCACCCAGGGCATCAGGAGAGATAATTGTATTGCAGAGAGCTCCAAAACCGGTATTGATACCATATATCGGATCACCCCCTTCTTCCATCCTGCTATCCAAATAATTCCGGCAGTTCTGAATCGCCACCTTTTCAGATGTGGAAAGTTCGAGTTTCGCTCTCGATGTCATAAACGTAGCCAATTCATTGAGTGTATGCTGTGCCATGGGGCGAAGATAACAAAAGCAATTGTCACAAATCCCTTTCACTTGGCAATAGAACCGCCCATACTTCGTATTGCAATTATCCATTTTTCAGCCATATTTTCGCCATTCAATAGAATCCATCGAAAATGAAAAAAACAGTTCTCTCGCTTTTGATCATGGGGCATATGACTCAAGTCGAGGCTCAGGATATCAAGTTTACCGAATTTGATCTGAAAAATGGTTTGCATGTAATTCTTCACGAAGACCACAGTACCCCAATTGTGGCCGTTACGGTGATGTACCATGTGGGTTCAAAAAATGAATTGCCAGGCCGAACAGGTATGGCACACTTTTTTGAACACCTGTTGTTCGAAGGGTCAGAAAATATTGGCCGCGGTCAATACTCCAAGTATGTTGAAAATGCAGGTGGAGGATTAAATGCAAATACCTCATTTGACCGTACATTCTATTACGACCTCCTTCCGAGTAACCAACTCGAACTTGGACTCTGGCTTGAAAGCGAGAGAATGTTGCATGCGAAAGTGGATATAAAAGGTATTGAAACACAACGCGAAGTTGTGAAAGAGGAGAAACGACAGCGTATCGACAATCAGCCTTATGGAACCCTTTTGCAAGAAACGATGTCGAACTCATATAAAGTGCATCCTTACAAATGGATGCCCATTGGCAGTATGGATGATCTGAATGCTGCACAGGAAGCTGATTTTATCGATTTCTATAAAACCTTTTACGTCCCGAACAATGCAGTACTCAGCATCGCAGGTGATATAGATCCATTGGTGACAAGACTTCTCATTGAAAAATATTTTTCAGGAATTCCTCGTGGAAAAGAATTTATACCCAGACCTACCGTTGTGGAACCTACCCACTCCGGTGAAGCGCGGGATACTGTTTGGGTAAAAGATCAACTTCCACTTGTTGTGCAGGCCTATCATATTCCTGCCCAAGGGACGCCAGAATATTATGCCGTTGATATGCTCAATCAGCTTTTGTCTGAAGGAGGAAGCTCCAGGCTCAATAGATCAGTAGTAGAAGAAAAAGAGCTCGCCCTCTTCTGCGGCGCATTTTCTTTTGGACTAGAAGATCCAGGACTTACCCTAGGCTTTTCGATGTGCAATATGGGTGTAGATCCTGCTGTTGTTGAAGAGGCTATGAACGAAGAATTTGACAAAGTGAAGAATGAACTCATTTCGGATCAAGAATTACAAAAACTAAAAAATCAAGTGGAAAATAACTTTGTGTCGCGCAACAGTACTGTAGCGGGAATAGCAGAGAGCCTTGCCAACTACCACATGTACTTCGGCGACACCAATCTGATAAACACCGAAATTTCTCGCTACCAAGCCGTATCAAAGCAAGATATAATGAATGCAGCAAAAAAATATTACGACAAATCAAATCGTGTCGTACTTTATTTTATGCACGATCCTGAACTCTTGAAACAATAAAATTCACGCTTGCTTTAAAGACAATTCTCCATGAAAAAATCATTTTTATATATCACATTATTTGCATCTCTTTTTCTGGCAGCATGCAGCGCATTGCAGCCGGTAGATAGATCAAAGGTTCCCGCAGCCGGACCGGCACCGATAATCCGCATAGGCGAATATCAAACCTTTCAGCTAGAAAACGGACTGAAAGTAATCGTTGTAGAAAATCACAAACTACCTCGCGTGTCCTATCAAATCAGTCTTGATGTTGTACCCGGGCTAGAAGGCTCCAAAGCTGGATTCGTTTCTATGGCAGGACAACTGCTCAAAAATGGCACCGCAACTCGAAGCAAAGCTCAAATAGATGAATCCGTAGATTTTATTGGAGCAAATCTAGGTTCATCCTCTCGCGGTGTAAGCGGATCGTGTTTGAAAAAACATTCATCTACCTTGCTTGAAGTGATGAGCGATGTTCTCCTAAACCCATCTTTTCCGGATGATGAAATTGAGAAATTGCGCAAGCAGACATTAAGTGGATTAGCAAGTTCGCAGACAGACCCGAACACCATTTCAAGTCGTATTTCCGATCTATCAAAATATGGTAGCTCTCATCCTTACGGGGAATTTGAAACAGAATCGAGTGTGAAGACTATCACGCGAGACGATCTTGTAAGATATTACAACACCTATTTTAAACCCAACGTTTCATACTTAGTAATAGTAGGTGACATAACTCCGGAAGAAGCAAAAACACAAGCCGAAAAATACTTTGGTGGATGGAAGCGAGGAAATGTTAGTGAAAACAAATTCAAGATGCCAACAATTCCCGCAGGCAATGAAGTAGTGTTTGTTCCGCTGCCCGGTGCTGTTCAAAGTGTAATTGATATCACTTATGCCATTGACCTAAAACCTGGTACTCAAGAGGCAATAACGGCAAGTGTCTTGAACAATATTCTCGGTGGAAATTCATTTCAGTCTAGACTTATTCAAAATCTTCGCGAGGATAAGGCCTACACGTATGGAGCATATAGTTCTATTAGTCCTGATGAAACTGTAGGCTCTTTTTCTGCAGGGGCTAGTGTGAGAAATGAAGTAACCGACAGCGCCATCACACAGTTTCTCTATGAAATGGATCGACTCACAAAAGAACTAATACACGACAGCACACTTACTGTGGTGAAAAATATTATGACAGGCAATTTTGCTCGCTCCCTTGAAAGTCCCCAGACCGTGGCGAATTTTGCTTTGAATATTGAGAAATACCAACTCCCAAAGGACTATTATGAAACCTATCTTCAGAAATTGAACGCTGTAACAGCGGATGATTTAATGAAGGTTGCACAAAAGTTCATTAAACCCTCAAACGCCTATATTACGGTTGTGGGCAACAAAGATGTAGTGGGAAAACTTGGTCGTTTTGCCGCCTCCGGAAAAGTGAATTTGTACAACTCCGATGGTTCCGTTTTTTCTGATCTAAAGCCGGTTCCGGATGGTGTAACAGCAAATACTGTTTTGGGCAACTACGTCGAAGCGCTTGGTGGAGCAGCTAAACTGAGCTCTATCCACTCTTTCGAACAAGAAGGAAATATGGCAATGGGACCTATGGTGCTTCCAGTAAACATTAAAGCTAAAGAAGGTGGCAAATTCAGGATGAGTGTTTCCATGAACGGAAGCCCCGTTATGACCACAGTATGCGATGGAAATAAGGCCAAAATGGAATCAATGGGGCAAGCATCTTATCCCGAAGGCCAAGAGCTTACACAACTTCGCATGCAAACAGATATAAAGGCCGAACTCCACTATCAGGATTACGGCATTACTCCTACTCTCAAAGGCATTGGAAATATAGATGGAAAAGAATACTATGTTGTGGAATTGCTCGATTCGGAAGGAGAAGTGATGAGTACGGATTACTTTGATATATCAACTTCTTTGCGATATAAAACCGTAGTAGTAGAGAGTGCGGATGGAAATACCAGTGTGAATGAATCCGTTATTCATGAATATCTTGTTTTTGATGGTATAAAAATGCCTTCAAAGGTTACCATTAATAACGGTGCAATGGAAATGAATACCACCAAAGTGATCTGGAATCCTAAATTTGAAGATAAAGACTTTATTGTAGAATAAGGAACAGTTCGATCATCGAGAAAAGTATATAATGTGAAAAGACCCGGTGCTAAAACCGTTTAGTTGCTGCAATAGTTCAATACAGTTTCACTCCATTGGCCTATAACACTTACTCTCACGGCATTTATCGCTGCATGCGTATGACATAGATTGGACTATTTCATAAGCAGGATTGTTATACAATGTATACTTGAAGATTTAAAAGGAGTGAAAGGTTTTGGCATCTGAGGGTATACGATAGAACACAGAACGACATGAAAACAATTTTAATAATCCTCTGGTCCTTTAGTGCAATTGTTGTGAATGCACAAAAATTCAAGTCGGACACTACACGAGTAAAAAACAGCAAAGGAAAACTTGGTTTTCATTTTGGCTTCAATTACTCGAACGTGCAGTTGAATGCCGAACCCTTTGTTTTTTCTGACAGTCTTCCTGTTGGAAGTATCTCGGCTGTGAATGGCGTTGGAGTGAGCGGGGGAGCATTTTATGAGAGTCGAATACAATCGAAAAAAGATGTCTCATTCGTTTCTTGGCGCATCGGATTTCAATTTCAATTGAATACTGCCTTTTTAGAGTACGACAAAAACAAACCGAACAAAGAAGAATACGAAATACATTCGGTATGTGCGGAGTTCCCGATACAATTCGCTTATTACAAAAAACCAGTTATCGCTGAAATGCCCGAAGAACTGTATTCTACCAAGAGGAGTTCGCTGGCGCCGGTATTAGCTGTCAGACCGGGAATTCCGTTAGGTTTTTCAGCTTCCACACATCCTGAATTAAACAACTTTTACATTTTTGGCGAACTTGGACTAGAGCAGTCTATGCGTCTAAAGTCTACGGTATTGACCATTCAACTGAGCTATAGCCGGGACTTGCTTTCTAGAACTAAATCTGGTAGCAATGACATTTACAACACCCCAATCAACTCATTGCATAAAGATTTGATAAACCTCACCTTACTCTTTCGCTAAAGGAATCTCCAAATTCTTCCTTCATAGTGCGAGCTACAGTACCACGGAATGACATTATCCGGATATACTTCGGGGGTTTTGTTCAAAACTAAATACTACATCAAAATTCTGTGCGTTAAGGCTTAATAATTTAGCAACACATTCAGAATTGAGCATGATCGAAACAGTAATACAACTCGAAAACGTCCGCATTGATCAGGAAGAGAATACTATACTGCAAGATGTAAACCTACATGTAAACAGTGGTGAGTTTGTTTACCTCATTGGTCGCACCGGCTCCGGGAAAAGTAGTCTACTTAAAACCTTGTATGCAGACCTTCCCCTGAAATCGGGAAAAGGAATGTGTTGCGGATTTGATCTTTCCACGATTAAGAAACGTCAAATACCCTTTCTGCGCCGCAAACTGGGAATAGTATTTCAAGATTTTGAGCTGCTTACTGATAGAACAGTGCATGAAAATCTGGAATTCGTTCTTCGTGCTACCGGATGGACGGATAAAACGGCCATCATGAACCGCATGCAAAGCGTTCTCGAACTAGTGAACCTAGATGGAAAAGGATACAAAAAGCCTCACGAATTGTCGGGAGGCGAACAACAACGAGTTGCCATTGCACGGGCACTTCTCAATACCCCTCACCTCATTTTGGCAGACGAGCCAACCGGGAATTTAGATCCGCAAACTTCTATTGAAATTCTGAACCTACTTCTTGCCATATCGCACAGTGGTACAGCAGTGTTGATGGCTTCGCATGACTATGATACCATGAGAAAATTCAAGTCGAGAGTTATTATGTGTTCCGAAGCAAGACTCTCGGAACGCGAGACCATAACTCATCTTTCGGATGCTGATTGACGATTCAGAAATGGATACGGTAAGTGTTATTATTCCCTGTTTCAATGCACAAGGAACTTTACTCAGAGCAATTCACAGTGTGCAAAATCAATCTCATGCACTCGTAGAACTGATCGTAATAGATGGAGGTTCGAGCGATGGTAGCCTTCTGGTGTTAGAATCTTTGACTGTGAAACCGTCTTATTGGATAAGCGAAAAAGACAAAGGTGTGTACGATGCAATCAACAAGGGCATAGAAGTAGCCAAAGGGAAATGGATTTATATAATAGGTGCCGACGATGCATTGAGCCACTGCGAGGTCATTGCAGAAATGCTTTCAAACGCAAAAAAGAATACTGAAATCATTTTCGGTTATGTAGAAAATGAAAGTTCCGGAAACTCATTCGTTCCGTTATTGCACAAAAGTGAATTCTCCAAAATGCTATATTGGAAAAACACCCTGCATCAGCAATCCGTTTTATACAGGGCTACATTGTTCCAAGATTTTAGATTCAATGTGAACTATCGGGTCTTGTCCGACTATGATTTTCATCTGCATCTGCTCAGCAACAGCGCAATTGGTGCTAGCGTATCCACTATAGTAGCACGTTGCGGCTCGACAGGACTATCCAAAAACTTTAATACTGCACTTTACCTAGAAGAGTTGAAAATAAAAATGAGCCGTCTGAACCCTCTGCTTTTCGCGCTAAATATCCCATGGGTGATTCTAAAATTCACCACAAAAAAACTGGGCAACCTGGGAGCGCGCCTGAATCCATCTATCAAGAAATGATTGTACCCGGATTCCAAGATTTGTTGAAATATTTACAAGTCGCACTCTCTCACCGTATCGCCTTACTCGGTATTCTCCAAAGGAGAGGTAGGTCTCCCAAATAGCAGAAGAGTTGCTTTTAACCCAGAATCTGCATTGGAAATCTATTGCAGCACGAATCCCAATGCGGATTCTGGGTTTAATGAGTGAACACTTTTAAATATCGGATAATTCTAAAGTAGTTCTTTGTACATTCTTTGAATCACCTTCTCCTCTACTTGCCAGTTATTTTCAAGGGCAGCGATACCGAGGTTTTTCCTCCATAAATCGAGCTTAGAAGAGTGAAGTGCTTCGGAAATTTTCTGAGCAACGTGCTGAGGTTCGTGCTCCTCGATGAACAAACCGATTTCATATTTGCCCATCAGTCTTTCCAACTCTGGAAGTTTTGAAAGCAAAACAGGTACACCCGCATGTATGTAATCAAAAACCTTATTAGGCAGACTGTACTTATAATTGAGATGAATAGGTTTGTCTAATGAAAGTCCCAAAGAAGCTACAGAAGTGTATTTGCAAAGTTCTATGTATGGCAGTTTACCCAACAACTTCACTTTAGTTTCAAGCGATTCGTTCGAAATTATTTCTTTCAAACGAATCATTTCTCGTCCCGAACCGATTATAAGTAATACAGCACCCTCTATCCATTTCATGGCCAAGATAGCTTCGGCCGCGCCACGATCCGGATCAATATAAGCACCTTGTAATACAATGATTTTTTTGTCCGAATCCAAACCAAGAGTGTGTGCGTCCAACTTCTCGATTTGCGTTGAAAGGGGAGGAACGTTTCGCACCACATCTACTTTCACATCATACTTCTTTCTATAAAATCCCGCTATCGACTCGTTCACTGTATAAACGTATTTCAACTTGGGAAAGATCCATTTTTCTATTGTTTCCCAAATTTTTTTCACCCCATTTCGCCCTGTAAGCCCCTCGGCTTCGGTAAAATACTCATGACTATCATAAACCAATTTTTTTCCTCTTATTCGGGCAACGATAAATGCAGGAAGCAAAGTATCCAGATCATTTGCCACAATAATATCTGTTGGCTTGAATAGTAGATGAAAGAATAAAAATACATTCAGACATACATAGAACATGGCTCCTTTGCTGGAAGGCAATTTGAAACGATGAATATGAAATGGACTTTCGAAGGGTTTGCTATTAGGCATCATACGACCTACGAGATGAATCTCAAAGCCCATTGCCGCAAGGGTCGTACAAACTTTTTTAACCCTTTGGTCGAATTCAAGATCGTTGGACACCAATACGGTTATCCTTTTCATGGAATAGACATTGAATTTCTAATTTCGCGAAGTACCTTTTTTGTGTATAGAGGGAAATCGGCTTGCATGAGCCAACCGAAATAACCTTGATCCTTTTGAAGCACTTCAACGACGCTCATGCCTTTATATTTTCCAAAGTTGAAAACCACGAGGTCTGCATCATTATAAACTATGTGGCCAACTAAATCTGCCTTTTTCCTACGTTCACTTGAGTTGTGAATATGTTGCATATCGTTGATTACAGGCACAAGTTTATTTCCATGGTTATCCTGTATTTCAACACCGTCGTAACGGTCAATCATAGATTGAAACACTTCAAACGTTGCAAGAGCATCAGGAAGGGCTTCATGAGCACCCTCTAGAGATTTATCGCAATAAAATTTATATGCTGCTTTCAGGTTTCTTGGTTCCATTAGGTGAAATAAAACCTGGACATCGATCAGATTTCTACCTTCTATACTAAAATCAATTCCTGCCCTTAAAAACTCTTCGGCGAGCAATGGAATATCGAATTTATTAGAATTAAAACCGCCTAAATCACAATCAAACAAGAACTTGAAAAGTTTAGGGGCAACATCGACAAATGAAGGTGCATCTTTCACATCGGCATCCCAAATACCGTGGACCATTGAGGATTCTTTGGGAATAGGCATTCCAGGATTAATGAGAAATCTTCCTTCGCCTGCTCCTTTATTTGGTTTGTGCTGGACTGTGCCATCGGGCATTACTTTTACAATAGCTAATTCTACTATCCTATCGCGACCCACATCGGTACCTGTAGTTTCCAAATCGAAAAATGCAAGAGGTCTGACAAGGTTGAGTTTCATAAAATATTAATTGATCTGTAAAATAAATCGAATGTCGATGTGTTATAGCAGCACAGTAGCAGGTTGTCTGTGCCTAGCGCAGGCAACTCAAGTAGCAAAAGAAACCCCCGGAAGTAGCATCCGAGGGGTTTCGCTTTTATAGATATCTATAATGCTTTTATGGCTGTTGTTCCAATTCAGCTTTCAGATTGATATACTGGTATTGTTCGTAGTAAGCGCGCATTGAATCTCGGTCGTTCTCATACTCTTTTCCTTGAACAAGCTTCCTAGATTCCGCAAATGCAAAGTGTTGACCTTCTTTATATCCCAATTTTTTTAATTCACTCACTACTTGATCTTGTGCTGTTTTATTTCTCCATGAGGTCAAGTCCTCGTTGTTCTTGAACTTTCGCGAAGGCACCTTTGAAGCACTGGACTCAATCACCACAGTCACCTTCCCTTTGTTCATGTCGATGATCTTCTTGATATTCGAAATGAACTCTTGGAACTTCGGTTCTTCAACACCGAAATCTTTAAAGTCATACACGAAGAATCTACTAAATTCGGCATAACCCAATTCTTCGATGAATTGAACCTTTACTGGATTCTTTTCATCAAAAGTGAGGATCTCCTTCTTTGGTTTTTCAACAATGATTGGCTGATCCTGCACTAGAGCAACTGGCATCAAGTATACCTCGCGCTCAATTTCTTGGTAACTCGTCTCACATGGAACATTTACATATTCTTCGTGGAAGATTTCCTTTCCTTTAATATACTCAATGTGGTACCCAATACATGGCTGCAATATGGCAACGTAACCACCATCGCGCTTTCTTGGGCGATATTCGGTCACTTCATTGGTTTTAATATTGGTGATCAATATACGGATGTCATTTGGCAAATCTTTGCCCGGCTCAGGAATGATAAATCCTTTTAACACTGCCAAGCTGCTTTCATTGATGGACTCGGGCAACTCAACTTCATATATGTCCTTCAATCCATAACCACCTTCTTTGGCCGAAGAGTAGTAAGCATGACGACCATCGGCCATGGGAACGAAGAACGCATCATCATCTACAGTGTTTAAAGGATAACCCATGTGAATAGGTTTGCTCCATTCTCCATCTTCGCCTAAAGTGCTGTAGAAGATATCAAAACCACCCATTGAAGAGTGACCCATAGAGGCAAAGTACAAAGTGCGGCCATCGGCTGTTAGAAACGGACTATCTTCTTCGTAAGGAGTATTAATTGTTGGACCCAGATTCAATGCTTTGCTCCAATCTCCATTTGGCATTTTCACACAGCGGTAAATATCACGTCCACCTTTTCCACCATTTCTATTGCTCACAAAATACAGTGTGTTTCCATCGGCAGAAATAGTAGCGTGGGTTTCCCAAGCTGAAGTATTGATATCGCTTCCTAGCAATACCGGATCACCCCACGTCTCACCAATCAATTTCGATTCGAAAAGTTGACCATCTCCTTCTTTGTCGCGATAGATAAACAAAGTTTGTCCATCGGGCGATACAGAAAGGGTCGCGTCGTGTTCATCACTATTCAGGTTCAGTAGTTCTGGAGAAGTCCAATTGCCAGCTTGGTCTTTGTAAGAAACATAAATATCTTCTCTAAATTCTCCGGTATCAATATCAGTGATTACACTATTGCTCGTATCAGTTCTTAGTCTGCGGCTGGTATAGAACATTGCACTTTGGTCGATACTCAACACAGGGCTGAAATCATTCGTTTCCTTGTTTATAACTGGTCCTACGTTGGTGATGATGAAACCTTGAGGATTGGCCACTTGTAACTTGGCTTCCTCAATCATTTCGATATTTCTCTTTGCCTTTGCGTGCAAATTATGTTTCTCTGGAATTTTTTTCAGAAGGGTGCGATAGCTCGAAATAGCTTCATCGAGGCTGTAGTTCAGGTGTTGGGCATATCCCAAATAATATAGAACTTCTACCGGAGCCTTGCGTTCAGTTGGATCGAAAGGATCGTATTTTTTTGTGAGTTCAGAAGAAGCCGCCAATTGCAGGTATTCCAAAGCTTGCGATTTGCTGTTTGGAATCTGGAGCATTGTATAACCTAGCTTGTAATTCAGATTGGCATTGGCATTATCCATTTGAGCCAATTCGAGCCAAGAGTCCTTTGCTCTGTTCCAGAATTTTTCCTCCATGAGTTTGTTTGCCTCTAGAAATTTAGAGCCAAAATCTGCAGGAGCCATTTGTGCAAATGATGCAGCAACCCAGAGAGAAAGAAGAGTGAGCAAACCGAAACGCTTCATTTGGAAATTATTAGTTGAATTAAGGGTTTTCAAAAATCTGGTCGAATTTACTATTTTTTTTTTACTTTTTGACTTCAGTACAGCAATTACCACTCACGGTTCATATCAAAACTCTCCAGATAATCGGCTACTCTACGCACAAAACTGCCTCCCAGAGCACCATCAACTACTCGGTGATCGTAGCTGTGAGATAGAAACATCATATGACGGATAGCAATTGCATCACCTGAAGGGGTTTCTATGACTGCAGGCTTTTTGCGAATTGCGCCAACAGCCATTATCGCCACCTGTGGCTGATTGATAATCGGAGTACCCATCACATTCCCAAAAGAACCCACATTTGTGAGTGTGTAAGTTCCTCCTTGGATCTCATCGGGA
The DNA here is from genome assembly GCA_034439875.1 of Flavobacteriales bacterium. Classification (GTDB taxonomy): domain Bacteria; phylum Bacteroidota; class Bacteroidia; order Flavobacteriales_D; family Sanyastnellaceae; genus JAWXBG01. The sequence continues at coordinate 13,503 of JAWXBG010000044.1, read as the reverse complement.
GTAAGCTTGTTTGCACGAGCCCTTTCAGCCAAGTCATTTACCTTTTTGGCTAAGCCCACAAGATTGTACTGGTCTGCATTTTTAATGACCGGAACAATGAGATTACCGCTTGGAAGCGCTGCTGCCATTCCGATATTGATGTCGCGACGCATAATTATTTTGTCGCCATCAACTGAAATATTAACTCCCGGAAAGTCCTTAATTGCTTTTACAATCGCCTCAATAAACAGGGGGGTGAAGGTTATTTTCGTTTTTTCCTTGAGTTCGAATGACTTTTTTACCTTTTCGCGCCAAAGTACCATATTGGTCACATCTGCCTCTACATAAGATGTTACGTGTGGAGAAACATGCTTGCTCATAACCATGTGATCGGCTATAAGCTTACGCATGCGGTCCATTTCAATAATTTCGTCGTTTGGACCCACATTTACCTTCGGTCGTTGAATGGTATGGGCTTCGGAAGTAACTGAAAATGACGGTGTTACGGGCTTTGAAGGCACTCCATTGGAGGCTGCTGGAGCGGAAACCACAGGGGCAGCCACTGGAGCAAGAGTTCTGTTTTTCAGATAATCCAGAATATCCCCTTTTGTAACACGTCCCCCAGCTCCTGAACCCTGCATAGCTTCCAACTCAGGAAGACTCACTCCTTCTGTCTTGGCAATATTTCGCACCAATGGACTGAAGAATTTTCCGCCGTCCCCTTCGCGAGGAATTTCGGTATTTGAAACAGTTGAGGGCGCAGAAACAGGTGCAGAAGCAGGCGCAGCAACGACAGGCGCAGTTGAAACCGATGGAGTTGCAGGCGCAAGAACTGTGGTCGAAGATGCCCCAATGCCAATAATGGCGATAGGTTTGCCCACCTGAACAACGTCACCTTCATTTACCAGACATTTGAGAAGCACTCCATCTTCAGGTGCAGGTACCTCACTATCAACCTTATCAGTTGCTATTTCGATGATTGGCTCATCGGCTTTGATTGTATCGCCTTCCTTTTTAACCCATTTAATAATGGTTGCTTCGGCAACACTCTCACCCATTTTGGGCAGTAAAAGTTCTATCTGAGACATTTAATTGTGCTTCCTTAAAATGAGTTGCAAACCTAGGCGAAATTCGGCGTTTTCCCTATCCAATTGCTCCGAAAATCTGGGCTTTTTCATCTCAGATATTCACATTCCAACTTCTGGGCTATATATGCTTATTGCCGAAGAGGTAATTCACACGAGGGAAAACTCAAGATCCCAATTGGGGCAAAGATTTCCAAATTATGAAGAGATCGTTCATCACCCTATAATCTCTGGCGTACAAAATATTGAGCTTTTGAATGTGATCGCGACTTCTAGCTGCCTGAGGCACATAGGAAGAAGTATGCAAAACTCCATTTTTCAGATTCGGAAGATCATTTTGCTTTACAAATTGACGATTAAACCCAACCCAAGTTTTTCTTCCTATAGATACCTCCGCAATGTTCCTCAAAAAGAAAAGAGGACTTTTTACAATTGCAACAGAAATTGGCCATGAAATCAGAAATACAAGACTCAGTAATATGTCTATCAAGCGTTTAACCCTCTTATTTCGACTTAAAGAAACGGAGTTGACATCAAGAATAAAAACGTCAGTGCTGGTTTCAATACTGTTCGAGCCAATGATATAAAGCGCTTCAGGTGGTGCTATTTTGAATTCAACCTCTTGCACTTCTATTCCACTCATGGAAGAAATAATATCTACTGAACTCACATCTTTTGCGCAAAAAATAACGCTATCGATATTATGCACCCTGATTATTTCATCCAATTGTTCTCGAGTTCCTACACAGTTGTCTCTATTCTGCACCCCTTCTGACACATGTGCCACAAAACCTACGTGATAATTTGTTTGACGAAGAATTGTAAGAACTCTCAGTATTTCTGCTTCACTTCCTACAATCGCAAATCTCTTTCCTTGCTCAGATTCTAGCCCAGAATTTCGTGAAATGAGGATACTTCCAATAAATCGGTTTAAGAAAAATACAGCCATAGCAAGCAGTGCACCTAGTAGAAGAATGGCACGAGAAAATCTAAGAGATTCGGGCAAGAATGAATATGCAATTGCAAGAACAGCCGAACCTAAGAGAAGGGGTCTTACTACTTTCAATGGCCGCAATGGCTTATCATAACCTCCCCCCAACCAAACACTGAAACACCATACTAAAGTGTAACTGATAAATGCTGTTTGCAGTAATACGGGGTCGTATATTTTTTTTTGACTTTCTGCATAAAAAAACTTGATCAAATACAACCCACCCATTGTGGCTGCGAAATCGGCTAAAGGCAGAATAATGGACCTCAAAAAACGGTTAGACACGGCCAGTCCGGCACGGATCCATATAGCCATGTTGATGAAAAATGAAAAGAGCCTAGCGTTCTTTTCCGAGAAGTGTTTCTTTGCGAAAATCACCATTGCATTGTAAAACACAAACACATAATTCAGACTTCCTTTCTTGGTGCTTTCACCTTTGTAATGAATGATGCGCGTGTGGGGAAAGTAATAGTTCTTCCAACCTCCTTGAACTATTCTCCAAGAAAGATCAATGTCCTCCCCATACATAAAAAACGCTTCATCGAGCAGACCAACCTTATCCAATGCCAATTTGCGCATCAACATAAAGGCGCCTGAGAGAATTTCAATCTCGTGGACTTTATCCTTATCCAAATAACCTAGGTGGTATTTGTTAAATCTTTTGGAAGAAGGGAAAATCCTTGATATACCAAATATTTTGTAGAAAGAGGTCTCCGGAGTAGGGAGTCCTCGCTTGCTTTCAGGTAAAAATCGTCCTTTGCCATCAACCATTTTCACTCCCAAACCTCCTGCTTCTGGATGCTGTTCCATGAAAGAAATCACTTTAGTAAAAGTATCTTCCTCCACTACAGTATCCGGATTCAACAATAGGATGAACTCACCAACCGCTATTTTCATAGCTTGGTTGTTGGCCCTAGAAAATCCTTTGTTGTCCGTATTTGCAATCAATTTCACCCAAGGAAATTTCTCTTTGAGCATTTCCACTGAACCATCAACTGAATTATTGTCGACTACAAAAACCTCTGCGTCTATATCACGAATACCGGAAAACACAGACAATAGGCATTGCTCGAGGAAATACCTGACATTGTAGTTGACTATGACAATTGAAAGTTTTTTCAAACTGAGAGTTACAACGTTTATAGACTAGATCTACTTAATATATGAATTATCTCTTGAGTGAAACTTCGTAAGGTGTTCTTAAAATAATACTTCTGCCCAAAGTTACTTCGTCGGTGTATTCCAATTCGCCACCCACTGCAACACCTCGCGAGATTGTACTGACCTTCACATCGAAAGGTTGCAGCTTTTTGTAAATGTAAAAAGATGTTGTTTCGCCTTCCATAGTTGCATTTATTGCCAAAATCGCTTCTCGGATAAGGCCCGAATTCATTCTTTCAATCAGCTCCTCAATGTGCAGATCTGAAGGCCCAACACCATCCATGGGAGAAATGATTCCTCCCAAAACATGATATTTGCCTTGATATTGCCCGGTGCTTTCTATGGCCATTACATCCCGAATATCACTTACCACACAGAGTAAAGAATCATCGCGAAAAGTAGATGTGCAAATGGAGCATTCAGCATCATCGGAGAGATTGAAACAGGTTTTGCAAAAATGCACATGCGCGCGCATTTCTTCTATGGCTGCAGTGAATTTGAGCACTTGCTCGGGTTTACGTTTCATCAGATCGAGCACCAATCGCAAGGCTGTCTTTCTGCCAATACCTGGCAAACTGGCCATTTGCTCTACCGCTTCTTCGATATATTTTGATGGAATGTTCACACTGCAAATGTATGGAGGGGATCGGTGGAGATGGTTATGGATGATCGCAGGAGACTCGACAAATAATCATTGGAGATGGGATGGATGATTAAAGGAGACGCGATGGATGATCGTTGAGGACGTGATAAAACGCGTCTTTTCATGTGGAGGGTGTTGAGAACGTTTTATTAATATGACCAAGCTTCTTATGTATTCTATCTTTTTTTGTCAAAACTTCGTGCACGATGAGTTCGACAACCATGCTGATAATTTTAATCAGCTATTTTTTATTATTGCTTCTGATTTCTTGGTATACATCCAGAGGAGCCGGAGAGGATGCCTACTTTTTGGGCAATAAAAAATCGCCTTGGTATGCTGTGGCTTTCGGTATGATCGGAGACTCGCTATCGGGAGTTACATTCATTTCTGTTCCTGGTGCAGTAGGGGCTCAACATTTCAGTTATCTACAACTGGTGTTTGGTTACTTCTTTGGATATATAGTAATCACTCAAATACTATTGCCACTGTACTATCGACTCAATCTCACAAGCATATATACCTATCTGCAACAGCGCTTTGGTGAATTCAGCGAAAAAACCGGCTCATTCTTTTTTATCCTCTCTCGCACACTTGGTGCCGCAGGCAGGCTTTATCTCGCAGCAAGTGTTATACAAATTTTCATATTCGATGGATTTGGAATTCCATTTGAAATTTCAGTAGCCGTAATTATTGTATTGATTCTCCTTTACACTTTGCGCGGAGGAATCAAAACACTTGTATGGACAGACGTTTTTCAATCATCAATGTTACTCCTTGGTGTTGTACTTTCCATTCTCGCCATTTCACAAGCACTCAATCTGAATTTTTCTGAAATGGTGAGCAAAGTATACAATAGCGACTACACAGAAACTTTTTTCTGGGATTGGAAAGAGAAATCATTTTTCCCGAAGCAGTTTATCGGCGGTATGTTCATTGCCATAGCTATGACCGGACTAGATCAAAATATGATGCAGAAAAACCTTAGCTGTCCGAACTTGAAAGATGCACAAAAGAACATCCGATGGTTTAGTGCAGTTCTCATTTTTGTAAATCTCTTCTTTTTGGCACTTGGGGCTCTACTCTATTTATACTGCTCAGAAAAAGGGATTTCAATACCACTGCTTGAAAATGGAAAACCAAATACCGATCATTTGTTTCCATTGCTTGCATTAAATCATTTGGGGCTGTTCGCCGCGGTTGCATTTTTGATTGGTCTAACAGCTGCTACTTTCTCTTCGGCCGATTCTGTGCTCACTACTCTTACTACTTCTGTTTTTGTAGATGTGCTCCATGCAGATAAAAACCAAGATTTGGATGAATCAAAACGCAGGCGACTGAGACACATCATTCACATCGCATTTGCATTCATACTACTTCTGGTAATACTCGCCTTTAGAGCCCTGAACAACGATGCGATCATCAACACCATTCTCGCAATTGCAGGATATACTTACGGACCTTTGCTCGGTCTCTTCGCGTTTGGATTGTTCACCAAAAGAAATGTTAGAGACAAAATTGTACCGGTTGTATGTCTGATTGCCCCAATAATTTGTTATGTACTAAGTAGCAACAGTGCTGTTTGGTTTAACGGATATCTATTCGGATTTGAATTGCTTCTATTGAATGGAATACTCACCTATTTTGGGCTTTATATGATTAGTTTTAAGAAGAAGTGAGCGAGAAAATATAGGAGGTTTAATGGAATAAGTTCAATTAATCAATACGGAACAACAAATTCGATTCCCACTTCGGTTTCGTTAAATTTATTGTTGGAGATATTATTTGCTACCCTCAAAAATTTTCCTCCAATCATTGTCTGTGAGCGAATACAAATCTGAGTCCTCATTTTTGTCATTCGCCCTATAATGTTTTCGTGCAACTCCCTCGAACTGAAAACCAAATTTTTTCAAAAGAGATAATGACGCAATATTGTTGGCATCTATGTATGCCTCAATTCTTTCAAGGCCCATTTCATTCACTCCATATCGCAAAACTTCGAGAAGAGCTTCAGTCATATAGCCTTGCTTCATATCCTCCTCCTTATTGAGAATATAACCCAACTCGGCTCGAAAATGTTTGGTGTAAACAGTATGGTAACCACAAGAACCCAAAACACAATCATCGGACTTTCTTACAAGATGAAAAAGCAGCAAAGACTTTCCATACATCTCGGAACCCTCATCAGCCATCTGAAGTTCGCGCATCATCTCTTTTTCTTCACTTACTCCATAAAATTCGAGTAGAAGGTTCGGATCCAAATTGCCTGATGCCTCTTTAAAGGTGCTTGGCAGGATGGGTCGAAGCCAAAGTCGTTCAGTTTCGAGTAAAAATGTTTGTGAGGCCAAGCGTAACATATGGCAAACTTATGCAAATATTCACTCATCCATGGTTTAAACGACCGAGAAAAGACGAACCGAAATCGCGCATCTCACATAAAATTGTTACATCCGACTTAATGTTATATATTCAATAAAGTGAACCTCTTAAGCATTTAAAATCTGCTAGCGAATTGACTTGACCGAATCTAGAAAAACGTTTACGATAGGAAAGAAACTAATTGTAATGGATCGAATCTCTTCGGTTCTCCGTGCCTCTACAGAGAATCGCTTGTAATTCCCGAAATACGTTATTCACCGTAGTACTTGAACTCAAGATGTAAGCTCCTTTGCAAGATAAAATCATCGAATAACCTCAAATTTTAATTTCATGAGAAAAATCTCTCCAATCCCATTTCTATTTTCATCTCCTTTTCTATTTCTGTCTCTATTTACAACATTTGCTGTATCAAGCAGTGCCACAGATTTGCTTGTAGCCGATGGCGGGGCAGGAGGGACCTATGCAACCATCACCGATGCCATTTCAGCATCCGTAAGTGGAGACCGTATAATTATTACTCCAAAACCGGCAGGGGCCGTCTACAGTGAAAATTTAACCATTACCAATAAATCATTACAGTTCTTGACAGCAACGGAAGGTACGTACTGGAAACTTACTGGAAATATCACCTTTAATCCTGCTGCCGCCGGAATGAATCTGACAGTTTCAGGAGCGCACATCACGTCCGGATATATTGCTACATCTATTAGTTCGCCCGCAGGAACACGAACCAAGGTAACAATTATTGGATGTAAACTCACGAGCGGCTATATAGACTTTGCCCTCAACAACTATGATTTGAATGTAGCTGCTGATAGCCTAATGAATGGATACGTATATCTACGTTATGGAAAAGTGCTTGGAAACTATATAAATGTAGGTACGCTTGTGGCACATGGCATTTCGGTGGGAAATGACCCTATCGGAACCAATGAAGTGTTTCAAATTGTTGGAAACAAAATATTGGCCACGACATATTCTGCTTCAGCCACGTATGGAATTTATTACGGCAGTTCAAATCAATTCTTCAATATTTCAAACAACTACATAGATGGAGGCGGACAAAACCAAAATTCGATGTACATCGCATCCACCAAATCCTCATCTGCCAATTCCAACTATATTCTCAACAACACCATTGAACATTCGAGTACGAATTCTTGGGCTGTGTATATTGGATCACATACATCCTATAACTACATAATGAACAATGCCATTGAAAACAATGGGACAGGTGTATACGGAATAGGTTCCAATATATTGACGAATTCAGATGTGCTTGCATACAATTATATTGAAACATCCAATACTCCTTTTGGCGCAATCAACAATGACGGAACAAACTTTTCGGGTGTTTCCATTACAGTCAACAACAATACAGGAGCCATTCTAACTGGACTTTCGATTGATGGAGGCAGTGCAGATCTCCAATATAGCGACTTGGATCTTAGCCGAAATGATGCGGGTTGTTTCGGAGGGTCACTGAGTAGGGCCAATTACGTTGGCACGACCAATACAACCACGCAAGTAACATTCTTCAGCGCACCAAGAAGAATACTCAATGGTCAGACAATTGATATTTCAGCCGAAGGATTTGACAGATAAAACCTTTATTCTTCAATCAATTACAAATACAAATAAATTATCATGAAAAAAATATTTTCCATTGTCATATCATCGATCGCTATCACTTCCATGTCATTTGCAACCGACAGAATTGTAGCAGAAGGTGGTCAAGGCGGAGCTTTTGAAACAATCAATGCAGCAGTTGCAGCAGCCGTTAGTGGGGACAGAATTCTTATCTACCCAAAAGCTAACGGTGGTCATTACAGCGAAAACATTACCATTACAAACAAATCACTACAACTGCTTTCTGCATTAGAAGGTACAAGATTCAAACTAAGTGGCGACATCATCTTTAGTCCAAATTCAATTGGTTTGAACCTCACGATTATTCAAGCCCACATGCTAACCGGGTCGAATATTTCTGCTGGTATTTCCGCTCCTGCCGGTACTAGATCCAAAATTGTAATAATGGATAACTTACTAGATGATGGAGATTGCAACTGGGATGGAAATTACTACGACGTGAATATTGCGAACAACACTTTACTCTCCGGCCAAATTGCATTTCGATTTGGACGAGTAGTTGGAAACTCCGTAACAGTAGCATCAGCATGCGCTCACGGTATATATACGACTACAGATGCTCTTGCTTCAAATGATGTGAACTACATCGTAGGGAATTGGATTAGTGGCGGCTTATCTGCATTCTGTGGCGGTTCTGCATGCGTTCTGAACTCAGGAACGAGTCAGTTTTTCTATATCGCAAATAACTTTATGGACACCAATACTTCTTCCCAACTTGGCATTTGGATCACCGGTAGTAAAACTTCCACTGCTGACAAAAACAGAGTGTTCAATAATTCCATTTATCACAATGGCAATGCCAACAATTGGGGTCTATACACTCAGTCACATAATTCTGTTACCGAATTTTTCAATAACACTATCCAAACTGCCGGTCCCGCTATTTACGCTTTTGGAAGTAACGTACAAAGTATTAACGACCTCTTTCAATACAACTATACAAACTTAAATACTACATTGTCCTATAACACAATACTTAATGACGGCACGAACATTCAAGGTGCGGTATTTACAATGAATACAACAACCGGAGAAGTGACTGCTGGCCCTCAAATTAATGGCGGAAATCCGGACAATGCACATATTGACTTGGATCTTACAAGAAACAACGCTCACTGTTTTGGCGGTTCATATTCCCGTGAAAATTTTACGCAAACGGCGAATGGTGCTGTAACCACATTTGTGATTGCTCCGCGTCGCGTGCTCGCAGGACAGACCATAAATATTTCCGCAGATGGTTTCGATAGATAATAAAACCATTCAAAAAATAAATAATCAATATCCAACCATATGAATAGGAAACATTCCATCAAGTTGGGGTTGACAATGGTCGTTTTTATGGTTTGCACTGTGTTAAGAGCACAAGTACATTCCATAGCTGCGGGAGAATACTTCATTGATTCAGATCCAGGAGAAGGTTTAGGAATTCCTCTTACTCCTTCGGATGGCGCCTTCAACAATATTTGGGAACAAGTAAACGCGACGTTAGCAGCTCTGCCTGTTGGACGTCATACCCTGAATATAAGACTGCAAGACGGCAACGGAAACTGGGGAAATGTTTTTTCGAGAAGTATTGTCGTTGATAACCTTTTAAATGCCCGAGACATAAAAATAACCCAAGGCGAATTTTTCGTTGATACTGATCCAGGAGAAGGAAGCGGGATTGCTCTAATTTCTTTCGATGGAAATTATAGTGATGCATGGGAATCACTTGGATTAAACAACATTTCAATGCCTTTAGGAGTCCACACTCTCAATATTCGTATTAAAGGATTAGATGGAAATTGGGGACCCATTTTCAAACGTGTAATAACTGTCGAAAATTCATTGTCTTCGAGAAATATTCGATTAACAAGCGCCGAAATATTCTTTGATGCAGATCCAGGCGTGGGAAATGGCATTGCTGTAGTTGCCTTCGATGGAGTATTTAGCGATGCATTCGAAACAGTAATTCAAACATCACTCACAACTAATCCGGGTCTTCATAAGATCGGCATAAGGCTAAGAGGAATAGACAATACGTGGGGACCTGTATTCGCAAGAGTAATAACAGTTGAAAACCCAATTGTTTCAAATGACACTAAAATTGAAGTGGCGGAATACTTCTTTGACAACGATCCCGGTGAGGGCAATGGCTCAACACTTATAGCATTTGATGGAAACTTCAGCGATGCATTTGAAAAGGTATTTGCTGAAGGAGTGAACATCCCAGCATCCGGACTGCATCGAATTTATGTTCGTGTAGCCAATAACAGCGGCGATTGGTCGGCAACCTTCAGTACATCCATTTCAATTGAAGATATTCTAAGCGTTCGAAATATTTCGATAACTGCTTCTGAATATTTCTTCAATACTGATCCTGGGGAAGGAAATGCCATTACTCTTCTTGCTTTCGATGGAAATTATAATGGCGCATTCGAGGCAGCATTTGCCAACTCCCTATCGGTTCCAATCGCGGGCGCACATACTCTATCTGTAAGATCTAGGGGACTCGACGGCTCTTGGTCAGAACTATTTAGCACCGTTTTCGCTGTTGAAGAAGCCATCACCGCGCGCGATCTAAAAATCACTCAAGGAGAATTTTTCTGGAATACAGATCCCGGGGAAGGAGCAGGTACTGCGCTAATCGCATTCGACGGTAATTTCAACAATGCGTTTGAATCAGCGTTCGCCAATGGTGTTTCATCTCCAGGAAATGGGCTGCACAAACTTTATGTTCGCATGCGCGGATTGGATGGGGAATGGAGTGAGACTTTCTCTATTGCAATGACAATTGAAACTCCAATTACTTCACGCGATGTGAAAATCGTTTATGCTGAATACTTCTTTGATTCAGATCCTGGTGAAGGAAATGGATCTGCGCTTCTTGCGATAGATGGGAACTACAATAACGCTTATGAAAAGATCAGTTCAAATACAAACTCCGGACTATTAGAACCAGGAGCCCATGTGTTGAACATTCGAAATCTTGGACTTGATGGGACTTGGAGCAACTCATTTCGCACTGCAATTTATATAGATGCTTGTCTCACCAGCCCTTTAGTTACAACTACTCCCTCGGGCAACATCAGCATTTGTCCGGAAGATAGTATTCTGCTTACAGCCACTGTAGGACTTGAAAGTTATCAATGGTACAGTGGACTCAATCTTGTGGGCAATCAACAAACACTATGGGTAGACAGCGCAGCTTTCTATCGCGTGATTGGATTTGATGATGATGGATGTCCAGGTGTTTCAGCCAATGTTCAAATAACTGAGTATTCTGTGCCAGAAAATACCATCACTCCAAATGGACCTATTTCATTCTGCACTGGAGGATCTGTTGCGCTGAATGCATCAAATGGCTTTGCTTCATATCTATGGAGCAATAGTGCAGTTACACAAAGTATTCAGGTTACCCAATCCGGTTCGTATTCCTGCGTGGCAGCAACAGCAGGCGGTTGCGAGAGAACTTCGAATACTGTAGTTGTAAATGTTTATGCCGCCCCTATCACTCCGATTATAACTCCGATAAATCCCGTAATTTGTTTTAACGATTCAGTGGTATTGAGCTCTTCATATTCATCCGGTATAGTTTGGAATACTGGCGAAACATCGCAAGAAATAACAGTGGGTGCCGGGATTTATACACTTGTATACACCGATGGAAGCAACTGCAGCTCACAGTCTTCTGCCACGGTTGTGGTAGACGATGCAATTTCATCAATAGCCGCAAATGGTTATAACTTCTACCTACCGTCATCAACTGTTGATTTCACTGCTTCAATAATTGGAGATGTTACAAATTATCTTTGGGACTTTGGTGATGGAAATACGTCAAGTGCTGCGAATCCAACACATACATATGTTGTCGATGGTTTGTACATCACATCTCTTACAGTTACAAGTTCGAGTGGATGCAACACAGTTGAGTATCTGTCGCCTATTCAAGTATGGCAGGTATTTCCAAGCGATGATGTGAGCCTTCCTATAGTTGTAGATGCAACAGGGTCAACATGGCTTTCGCCACTTATTGGCTATGTAACATTACCGAATGGTCAATTGTGCTTTACCACTAATGGAGGACTTACTTGGACTCCAATTGTTACTGGAACTAACGATGATATATACGGAGTAACTTATACCGGTGATGCAAATAACTATGCCGTTTGGATTTTTGGAGCCAATGGTTTGGTATGTGTATCATATAATGGGGGACCGTTTTTACCTGCAAATCCTTCAGGACTTTTACCCGGAACGAATTTCTATGGTGGATTCTGGAGTGGAGGCTCTGGGTATTACTTTGGAAACAACAATACGATCTGCTATTACTATAATGGCACATGGTATCCGATCAACCCTACAGGAGTCCCAACCGGCACAACTTGGTATGGTGGATGGTATGCCGGTGGATACTTGTGGGCATTCGGCAGTGGTGGCCTTATCTGCTACTACAATTTTGGAACCGGTCAATGGTATTCGGCTAATGGAACTGGTGGTGGCGGTGGCACCGGGGGTGGAACAACATTCTACGGTGGATACTACTCGGGTGCGAGCACATGTGTTTTCGTAGGAGGCAGCGGTGGAACTGTGTGGGGATCTTATGACAATGGAAATACTTGGGGACCAATCAACACAGGGTATCAATATACATGGTACGATGTATTTGTAAATGGCAGCACAATTATATGTGTAGGCGAAGGCGGTGCAATTTGTGTGAGTACAGACGGGGGACTCACATGGGAATTATACTCAACAGGAGATACAAATGATTGCACTGGAATTGAAGCCAATGGTTGTCTTGCATACATTACTACTGCCAATGGAGGGGTCTTTCAATTCCCGATTCCACAAGGTCCTTCAGTGGCTCCCGAAATCTCGGCAAATCCTGGAGTTATTTGTTCGGGTGAAAATGCAATTCTGTCTGTATCAAATCCCAAAATTGGAAGCACATATTTATGGAACAATGGGGCAACGGGTTCTTCAGCATCTGTGAATAATGCGGGTATTTACTTTGTAACAGAACATTCTTTCTGCGATACAATTTCATCTCTCTCGGTTGAGATTTTAAGTGAAACGGGTGTTCCCTTCTTTGCGGATAATGATGGCGACGGTTTTGGAAATCCCACAAATACAACTTTGTCATGCAACGGAACTCCGAGTGGATTTGTATCCGACAATACTGATTGCAATGACAACAGAGATGATGTTTATCCGGGCGCTCCGGGAACAGGAGAGGGAGTTGACAACGACTGCAGTGGTATCATAGATACCGATGAAAACTATTGTCCAGCCGATTTAAATAACGACGAAATAGTAGGTATTTCCGATCTGCTTATATTCTTGAGTATATATGGAACAAGTTGCAGTGGACCGCCTTGTACCGGAGACTTCAATGATGACCTTCAAGTTGGTGTTTCTGACTTACTGATCTTCCTGAGCCTATTTGGTAGTCCATGCCCTTGAATTTAGACTGATTAACTTAACCAAACAAGGCGCCTTCGAAATTCGGAGGCGCTTTTGTTATGTAATCCCAGAACCCGCATTGGAAATCTATTACAGCGCTAACCCCCTTTAATATCGCGCACTTTCTCAATTTTTATTCTCGATGTATGAATATACACCATCAAATAATCCCG
>JAWXBG010000043.1:0-2518 GCA_034439875.1 Flavobacteriales bacterium | reverse complement strand
TGGTGTATATTCATACATCAAGAATAAAAATCGAGAAAGTGCTTGATATCAAAGGGGGTTAGCGCTGCAATAGATTTCCAATGCGGATTCTGGGTTAAAGACACCATTGTGATTGTTTGTCCAATTTGAGTCTGCTATTGAACAATGGAAGCACTGAACGGTTCTATCTTCGCATTTTATTGAGTATATGGGAAAAACTGTCTATCTAACCAGACGTGAAAGGTTCAATGCCGCTCACAAACTTTGGAACCCGGAATGGGATGCAGCGAAAAATCTGAGCGTTTTTGGGAAATGCTCCAACCCGAATTGGCATGGCCACAATTATGAGTTGTTTGTGACCGTAAAAGGTGAACCGGCAAATGATACCGGTTTTAGCATGGATCTCAAAATTTTGAGTGACATGATTGAAGAAAAGGTCATTTCAAAAGTGGATCACAAAAACCTCAATTTGGACGTGCATTTTATGGAGGGTAAAATGGCCTCGGCAGAAAACATAGTCATTGCCATTTGGGATCAATTGGAAACAGAAGTGGCTGCTGCCGGTTGCTTGCTGTATAGCGTAAAATTGTACGAAACAGAAAACAATATCGTCGAGTATTTCGGCGGAAAATAATTAACCTTAGGTTATGTCACACAACGAAGAGCAATATTTAAGTATCGAACACAGAGAAAAGATTGCAGGAGAGGTCAAGAGTATTTTAGAAAACATAGGCGAAGATCCAAATCGAGAAGGCTTGCTCAGAACTCCTGAGAGGGTTGCTAAAGCATATGGTTTCCTGACAAAAGGATATCGCGAGGATGCATCGGAAATCCTTCGTTCAGCAATGTTCAGCGAAGAATACAGGGAAATGGTACTGGTGAAGAACATTGAGGTATACAGCCTTTGCGAACATCACTTGCTGCCTTTCTTTGGCCAAGCGCACATCGCCTACATTCCCAATGGAAAGGTGGTCGGGTTGAGTAAAATTCCGAGAATTGTGGATGTTTTTTCACGTAGATTGCAAGTTCAGGAGCGCTTGACGGTCCAAATTCGCGATTGCATTCAAGAAACTTTGCAACCTTTAGGTGTTGCCGTAGTAATAGAGGCACGACATTTGTGCATGCAAATGCGTGGTGTTAGTCAGCAAAATAGCGTGACAACCACAAGCGCCTTCACAGGAGAATTTATGAGCGACAGCAAAACGCGAAAAGAATTTATAATGTTGGCGGGCGCCGGAAAATATTAATTTTGGCTTTTAAAAATTATAAAAATGAGCGAACTACGGTATAATCAACAAGAGACGGTTTTGGATTTGACACAAACCTCCGAAAGGGCATTTGTGACAAACGTGTTTTCTTTTATGACCTTGGCTTTAGTGATTTCAGGCGTCATGGCCTTTTGGTTTGGTACCACCGATTTGATTTTTAATCTTGTCAAAAGCGACGGATCTGGAATGACAGGTATGGGATGGGCAGTGATGTTTGCCCCACTTGCCTTCATTCTGGTCATGAATTTTGGTTTTAATAGACTTTCTTACCCCGCATTGTTGATGGTGTATCTGGGCTTTTCGGCTATAATGGGTATCAGCTTAAGCTATATATTCATTCTTTATTCTGGGGCCTCTATTGCAAAAGTGTTTTTGATAACGGCTGGACTTTTTGGCACAATGGCTGTGATTGGGTATACTACCAAAACTGACCTGACAAAATTGGGAAGCCTCCTGATGATGGCACTCATCGGTTTAATCATCGCCTCGGTAGTGAATTTCTTTATGAAAAGTAGTACCATGGATTACATAATCTCTTGTGCTGGTGTGCTCATCTTTACTGGTTTGGTTGCATACGACACTCAAAAGGTTAAACGCATTGGTGCAGGTGTAGAATACGGAACCGCTACTGCTAGCAAGTTGGCCATAATGGGTGCCACCTCTTTGTACCTCGACTTCATTAATTTATTTATGTTTCTGCTCCGTATTCTAGGACGCAGAGACTAACTGAAATTTGAATTAATATTGGAAAGGCCACCTCACGGGTGGCCTTTTTTTTATGGAAAACATTTTGGCTGTGTCCGCTCCGCGAGTTCATACTGAAAGACTTTTTCGCTCTGACTATTTACCCCAGCTTTTGCAGATAGAATCTATTGCATCACTGAAAGTCGGCAATGACAGGCCTTTTCTCGATTTTTATTTTCAACGCATGGGTACTACGCTTTCAAATGCACCCAAATCACAAGATGGTTTCTCGGCTTCCCTTTGTGGAATATGCTTGTTGCTCCATTTTGGAGATTTGAGAATCCCGTTCCTCATTATAATTTGTCTACTCAAATATGCTAAACGGGATAAAAATCTTGCGAGAGCACCCGTCCTTTTTGCCTTTCAGCATTCCATTGGCAAAATCTGAGTTTATCCTAAAAAAATAGATGCTTTGTTGTCTAAAACTTTACTTGACTTCCCTTAATGTCTTGTTAAGTCCGCAGATGGGTCAACTCACCGATGTACATTCGCATTCTTATGAGTCGTCGGGCTATTTTCACTCTTAT
>JAWXBG010000042.1:0-7680 GCA_034439875.1 Flavobacteriales bacterium | reverse complement strand
GTATGAATATACATCATCAAATAAAAATCTTGCGAGAGCACTTGCTATCTGTGGGGTTTAGCACTTCATAGCGAATCCCAATGCGGATTCTGGGTTAAAAACTTGCTTGGGTTTCCAACTTCACGAACCCCGAGGGAAGATCAAATGGAATTTCTAAAAAACCTGTTTAACTCATATTTTGTCCTTCTCAAACATTTCCCATACACCGGAATGAAGAAAGAATTATCATCTTCGCGGTAAATATATTTTTATGAAATCACAATTACTTCTCTCCTTTCTTGCCTTTTGTTCTATTTGCACTGCTCAAACATTAAATTCTGTTGAAGCTGTTGAATATGACGCTGCAAATAATCGCTTTCTGGCTTCAAACGGCCCTTCTGTGATTGTAGTAGATGGCAATGGTGATGAAGTCTCATTTTTTGGTTCCGACCCAGAATCAGATTATGGAATGGAAGTAATGAATGGAAAACTTTTTACCATCGTAGGATCACATGTCAAAGCCTATGAATTGTCAGACGGTACGGAAGTAATGGACTATACAATAACAGGCGCTCAATTTCTAAATGGTATGGCAAGCGATGGCACTTCGAGAATTTGGGTGACCGATTTCGGCGCAAAAAAAATTCATGAACTTGATGTAACCGACATTGAAAATCCGAGTTCCACTATCATTGTAAACAACACTGTGAATACACCAAACGGTATTACATACGACGGCGCAAATAACCGCTTGGTCTTTGTGGGATGGGGTTCATCTGCACAGATTAAGGCAATAGATCTGAGCGACTATGCTGTAAGCCTTTTGGTTCCTACTACCCTTTCGAACATCGATGGTATTGATCACGACGGCGAGGGAAACTTTTACGTTTCATCGTGGACCCCAACAAGAATTACGAAATTCTCCTCTGAGTTTTCCATTGATGAAATTATTACCGCGCCAGGACTCAGCTCCCCTGCCGATATCTGTTACGCCTTGGAAATAGACACTCTTGCTATTCCGAACTCAGGGAATAACACCATCACATTCGTTGGATTCGGCAATACCTCTGTTTTCGATGCCAAGGATGATCTATTTTCGGTTGAAGTTTTTCCTAACCCAGTAACAGACTCTAGCATGATTCGCTTCTCTCTTTTGAAATCCGAAAATGTCCTGATTCGAATCACAAATATGCAAGGTCAGGAAGTAAAAGTTTGGATAAACGAAAAACTTTCCTCCGGCAATCATACCGTTTTGCTTAAAGAATTGAATCTAGCATCCGGGCAATATTTATTGGAATGCACAACCGAAAGTTTTAAAAATGTGCAACCCATAAGTGTTCGATGATTTCGTTCTAACTTTCGAACCAAATTGGTATTGATATGAGAAGGTTTTTCTTGCTAAGTATGGCCATCTTTTATGCGTCATTCAATATATTGTCGCAAAAAACTGATGACGACTACTCAGATGAAGATAAAAAAAACAAAACCAACAAACCGAAATCTAGTTGGACTGAAAAACTATCGCTCGGTGGTAATTTCTCTGTTTCTTTCGGAACGATAACTCTTCTGCAAGTTGCACCTCAGATTGGCTATAGGGTAACTGAAAGGTTTATTCCTGGTGTTGGCCTTAATTACATCTATTACGATGACATATTTGGATCCACATCGATTTATGGCGGAGGTGTTTTTATGCGCTACTTGATAGCCGCTAATTTCTTTGCACATGCAGAGTACGAATTACTCAATAGAGAAATTTGGGAGTTTAACGAAACCTCTAGACGGTGGATCCCTATCGGTTTGATAGGTGGTGGCTACCGCACGGGTGGCGATGGAATCTCATTTGCCATAACCGTTTTGTTCGATGTAATTCAAGATCCTTGGTCACCCTATCAAAACCCAGTTATACGAGGAGGATTCTTTTTCTAGTTTTCTATTGTCGTGCTGAAATTTTATACCGTTTGGATTTATGTAATAGTCCAATTTCGTTTCACTTAATTGAGCTAAACACAAGAACCTCTAAAAACCTCTTTCACGTTTCGAATAAATTCGAAATTATGACAAAGGTGTATAACTTCTATCGGGCCTAATCCCGCGATGGAGATATCGGGATTCATAGTTCGAACTATTACTTTGTTCCATCGTGTAGATTCGAGAATCCCGCAGCGCATTAACCTCTAGATGCTTCCAATGCGAAATGCGGGATAAACGGTATAAAAATCTTGCGAGAGCACTTGCTATCTTTGCGGCTAAGCACTTCATAGCGAATCCCATTGCGGATTCTGGGTTCAAAGGGCTATTTCCAATGATCTAAAGCATATCGCGTTTCTTAGAATGTGCTAATTGTTCAATGTGTCTAAAGGCAATTCTTCCGTTTCCTTCAATTCTTCTTCAGAATCTGGAATTGTCGGCTCTTCTATGAGTTCAATTACCTCTTCTTCGATCACCTTTGGATCATCTGCTTCGGGGAGCGATTCAATCTTCTCTTTTACCTTCTTCTCTTCCTTTTCACGCACATCTGATGACACACCTGATCCGTATCTTTCAAAGTAAGAATTGCCAATCAGAGACATCAAATTCATTATTTTATCTCTCCGTCCTGAAAGATATTTCGAAGGTTTCCCAGGATTAAATTTATTCGGATCTGGAAGAGCTCCTGCTATCAGAGCGGCTTCCGATCGAGTCAACTTTGCGGCTGTCGTTTTAAAATAATCGTTCGCAGCGGCCTGTACACCAAACTTCGCCGGACCCATTTCAATCACATTGAGATACACCTCCATGATTCGATCCTTCGACCAAAAAAATTCTATCAGATAAGTGAAATAAACTTCGAGTCCCTTCCTTATAAAATTTCTCCCCGGCCATAGGAAAACATTTTTAGCTGTTTGCATCGAAATAGTACTCGCGCCTCTTTTCTTTCCTTTTTTCTTTCCTATGGTCTCATTGTACTTTTCCGCCTTTTCAACTGCACCCCAATCAACACCTCCATGCTTCATAAAGTTGTTGTCCTCTGATGCCACAACAGCAAGTCGCATATTTATACTGATATCTTCAATGTTGACCCATTCTTTGTGAAAATCGCAACCTTCATCACATTTCGCCCACTCACGTATTTGCAAAAAAGTAATCGGCGGATTCACCCATCGATACAAAATCACCCAGAAAATAGTGATAATAAAAAACCACATAGTTGATTTCCACAAAAAGCGCCAGATGCTTCGACCAATGCTGTATTGTTTCTTCGTTTTCGCTTCCGGCGAATTTCGATTGAACGGGTTTCTGATATTCACAAAAAGGGATGCGGTTAAAATCCTAGGTTTTGGCGAATTTCTTTCGGAACTGCATCTTTATGCAAGAGTATTGCAATGGTTTTACCACGGAAATACTCACGCGACACATATTGAAACCCTCCATAAGAGTTGTTCTTTCCCCAAGAATTCTTGACGATGAAATAATTCGTTCCATCCTGATCTTTCGCCAATCCCGTGATGTGCATTAAGTGGTCGTCAGTAGTGCGCAAAGTCTCAAAAGCATCTTGACGTTCGGCTTGTGTTACCTTTTGTTCGGTTACCACTTTCTTGAAGTAATCCTCTGCTTTCACATCAGCCGAAGGTAAAATCGCCATTCCATTTTTGAAACTAAATGTCTTTTCAGATACATCTGCGTCCCACACGATAGAATATCCATTGTTCACAGCATATTCAGCTATTGTTGCCAACTCATCTATAGTTACATTGTAAAACGACTCGTGTGAAAAATTATCAGGTACTTCGAGTACAAACTTCGAATTGAAAGGATGGTGAGAGAATGACGTGATACTCACATAATCCGAAGCTTTCAAACCCATGGCGTCACGAAAAGTTGCCGGTGTGTATGTTTTTCCGCTGTATTCAAATTCCTTCGGAGCTCTGCCCAAATAAGCATCTAAGATCCCCTCTATTGCTTTTCTCCATTCCTGGTTTTCTTGTACCAATTTTTTATCGAGTGCAGTCTTTAGCGTCGATTCTAAAAGGGCATCCAAACCATTGTGGTCGTGCTCTGTAACCCCTGTTTGAAGTCCTGTATATGCACTTTCGGGTACCAAGCCATATTCACCCATTACATTTATAGCATCGTGCGATAGACTACCCGCTCCAAATTGGTTTTTTCCCTGATAGCGGATATAATCTGCAGCTTTCTTTGGATAAGTCATTCGCACATTGTACATCTCGCTTAAATCTACATTGCCCTTCCCAAGTCTGAGAATTTCTGATTCCAAAAAAGAGATGGTAGCAAAACTCCAGCATGTCCCCGACTTGCATTGATCTTCGGTTTCACCTTTGGCCAAAGATTTTACTTCTGTGAACTTATAAGGATGGTCCTGCGCTTTGAGTGTTGAAACAGAAAACACGATTGTAAGTCCTAAGAGAATTCTCAATTTCATGGCTTTATTATTTGATTTGCAATGTTAGCAAAGAAAATCGAATCGCAGGAAACATACCATCAATGGAGAAGGAGAATTAAGAGGGTAACCCTCAGTACGGTCCACATTCCATTCGGTGGTTAACGAAGTAATGTTGAAACATGTGACAAATAGAAAGTCAAGATCGCTTTCATACTTGCATATTTGTTATCGAATCAGAAGAAATTTCAATAATCAAATAGGCCCTGAAAAGCTGTACAGTTAGATATGAAAAAAATAGCAGTGGTATGTGGCGGTTATAGCGGCGAATCCGTGATTTCTATGAGAAGTGCTCTTATGGTAATGAACCATATTGACAAAAAAAGATTCGAACCTACCCAAATAGTGATTCAAAAAGACAGATGGTTTGCTCTTGTAGATGGCTTAGAAGAGGCCTTAGACAAAAATGATTTCTCAATAACGTTAAACAACACCAAACATCAATTCGAAGGGGTGTTTATGATGATACATGGCACCCCCGGAGAAAATGGTTTAATGCAAGGATATTTCGATATGCTAGGCATTCCATACACAACGGGCAATCCTCTGAATATGGCCCTCACATTCAACAAAAAGATGACAACACGCGTGCTTGGATCCATGGGATTTCAGGTTGCGAAAAGTATGATGTTGAGAAAAAATGATGCTTACTCGGTTAGTTTTATCTGTCAAAGTATTGGATTGCCTTGTTTTGTAAAGCCCAATTGCGGAGGCTCCTCCATTGGTGCTTCGCGAGTGAATAACGGTGAAGATCTCCATTTGGCGATAGACAAAGCCCTGTTTGTAGATGGCCAAGTAATTATCGAAGAGTTTATTGAGGGAACTGAGGTCACATGCGGAATTATTGTAAAAAATGGCAAACCTCATGCTCTCCCCGCAACAGAAATCATTTCTGAGAACGAGTTTTTCGACTTTCAAGCCAAGTATCAAGGTGCCTCCAAAGAGGTAACCCCGGCCAGATTGGACGAAAAAATAACTTCACGTATTAAAGAAACCAGCGAGGATATTTTTTCTAGACTTGATTGCCGCGGTATGGCCCGCATCGACTACATCATCCGAGGCGAGGAGGTTTTTGTAGTTGAAGTAAACACAGTTCCCGGATTCTCAGAGGTGAGCATTATTCCGCAACAAGCAGAAGTGGTGGGGATCAGTAAAACAGAACTGATTTCAAATGTGATTGATAGTTGTATGTAAGCTTATCGTCGAATTATTTATAATTTTTATTGGCTGTACTAAACCAAAATGTTTGTTTTGAGTCCAAGGATTTACGTGACCATTTTCTTTATATTTACGTACTTCTTCCAAGGGTGTAAAATTTCAATTCTAAGCGCATGAAAAAAAGTCTACTCATTCTATTTGTAATGTTTTCTGCTGGAATGTTATTCAGCCAAAATACTTGGAGCGATAACGTTGGCGAGCTCATGTTCAATCATTGTAGCCGATGTCACCACGAAGGCGGCCTTGGTCCTTTTCCAATCATGTCTTATGACAACGCATACGACTGGAGATTTGAAATTGAAGCAGCCGTAACCGAAGGAATCATGCCACCTTGGCCTGCAGACCCAGAATATAGGCACTTTGCTTATGAAAACGTATTAAACGCGGATGAAAAGTCCGCCATCTTGGATTGGATAGCGTTAGATGCTCCCCACGGAAATGAAGCCAATGATCCGGTGCCTCCGGTATTCCAATCAGGCTCACAACTGCCGTCTATTGATCTTACTTCTCAGATTCCACTTTACACTTCTAATGCAGCAAATCAAGATGTTTATCGGTCCTTTGTGATACCAAGTGGACTAACACAAGATAAATACATCGATATGATGGAGGTTATTCCTGGAAATCCCGAAATAGTGCACCATGTGCTTGTTTATTATGACCCTACAAATTCATCTGCTGCTCTCGATGCCGCAGATCCGGGACCGGGCTTTACATCATTCGGAACAGCCATGAACAACCAGGAAACTGTGCTTCTCGGTGGATGGGTTCCAGGCAGTGAGTTCATGGAACTTCCTTTGGGCTTTGGAGCCTTAATAGAAGCAGGCAGCGACATTGTAGTAGAAATTCATTATCCTGAAGGCAGCGACGGACAAACCGATGAAACTTTAGTGAACTTTCATTTCAGTACTTCTCAATTTGTAAGACCTGTATATATGAGTCCGGTATTATACCATTTCCCTCCGGTGCTTCAGGAACCTTTTCTGTACATCCCGGCAAATGAAACAGCTACATTCCATCAGGAATACACCGTACCAATTGCCCTTACCGGGTTCTCCATTTTGCCACACATGCACCTCATAGGCCAATCCATCATTTGTTGGGGAGAAACAACCGACGAGGAGACTATTCCGATTGTATCCATTCCACAGTGGGATTTCCATTGGCAGATGTCATACAGGTTTCCTCAATTACAAACCCTTCCGGCTGGTACTGTTCTCAAAGCTGAAGCCTTTTACGACAATACTGAAAGCAATCCCCACAATCCCAACTCTCCTCCCGAAGATGTGTGGGTTGGAGAGTCTACTACCGATGAAATGATGATAGTGTTTTTCTCCTACACATTTTATCTTCCTGGTGACGAGGACATCGTGATTGATCCAAGTCTTCAAGTAGCAGATGCACAAAAAATTGAAGGTAGCTTTAACGTATTTCCCAATCCTGCCAACGATTTCGTAAATGTGAACTATGCCAATCCAAATAGAACATCGGCAGACATTCTTATTTTCGATGGACAAGGAGCCCTAGTGAAAAAAGCGGTGCAGAGTCTAAAAGCGGGTATGGAAAGATTTACGTTAAACGTTTCAGATCTTCCTTCAGGAATATATGTAATGCAACTCGTAGGAGAAAATATGAACTCCTCCAAAAGGTTTGTAGTTTCCCACTAATACCGTTTGGATTTATGTTAAAGTCCGATTCACTCCATTGGACTGCAACAGCTACTTTGACAGCATTTACCACTTCATGCTTATAAAATAGTTTGGACTATTTAACAAGCAGAATTGGTATAAGATCATAAAAAAATATTTTTCAATAAAAAGCCGCAAATGTTCTTTTGCGGCTTTTTCATATTCAGCAAAATACTCTCACATTATCCCAGAATCCGCCTTGGAAATCTATTGCAGCGCTAACCCCCTTTGCTATCAAGCACTTTCTCGATTTTTATTCTTGATGTATGAATATACACCATCAAATAATACCAATTCTGCTTATTAAACCCAGAATCCGCCTTGGAAATCTATTGCAGCGCTAACCCCCTTTGATAT
>JAWXBG010000041.1:0-17575 GCA_034439875.1 Flavobacteriales bacterium | reverse complement strand
TCCGTAGGAACGGCATCATAATTCATCGTGCATACATCATGCAAACATCATGATACATAACTTATTCCCGAAACCATCCCAGTTCCGTAGGAACGGCATCATAATACATTCATCATAATACATTCATCATAATGTATTACCTATTCCCGAAACAATCCCAGTTCCGTAGGAACGGCATCTTACTGGATATGCGTTAATTCCCTCCCGCTTCGTAAGTTTGCACCCTCATGAAAGTCTTTAAATTCGGAGGTGCCTCGGTAAAAGATGCATCGGCTATCAGAAATGTGGCCGAGGTTCTACAGCGATACGACAAGGATAAACGGGTTGTGGTAGTATCTGCTATGGGCAAGACCACCAATGCCTTAGAAGTTCTACACGGCGATTGGTACTTGGGTCGCAGTACCGAAAGTGCATGGCAAACGGTATATAATTACCACCTACAAATGTCCGATGAGGTGCTAGGCTATATGGCCCCGGCTCTTAAAACGGCATTGAACGAATTGAAGGATATCATTGATTCAAAACCAGAACCCGACTTCGATAAAGGCTATGACGCTGTTGTTGCATGCGGTGAGTTGATGTCCACAGCTTTGGTAGCGGAATACCTGGAATTTTTGGGTAAGAAAGTTTTTTTGGCCAATGCGCGCAACTTTATACATACAAACAACCAATACCGCGAAGGAAAAGTGGATTGGTCGAAAAGTGCTCAATCATCCGTTGCCCTGAAGAATGAAATGGAAACTTCGGACATCATCGTCGTTCAAGGATTTATTGGTCTCAGTGAAGAGGGAAAAACCATTACCCTCGGTCGCGAAGGGTCCGATTTTACGGCCGCCATTCTCGCTTTTTTACTCGAAGCTGAAAGTGTCACCATTTGGAAGGACGTGCCCGGTATGATGAATGCCGATCCTCGGCGTTTTCCGAACGCTGTTATTCTCAAAAAAATCTCTTACCGGGAGGCAATAGAATTGGCCTACTTCGGCGCTTCAGTTATTCACCCTAAAACAATCAAACCACTTCAAAACAAAAACATCCCTCTCTATGTAAAATCCTTTATCCGTCCAGATGAGAGCGGCACGGTGATACAAAATGAAATGAAGTGGGATCATCTCATCACAGGTTTTATCTTTAAGGAAGATCAAGTTCTCATTTCTATTACCCCACGCGATTTTTCTTTTGTTGTGGAAGAAAACCTAATGGAAATTTTTGAGTTTCTGGCCGAATCCTCGATACGCATCAACCTAATGGAAAATTCGGCCATTAGTTTTTCTATTTGTGTAGACAACAACCAGAGAAGAATTAATCATCTGCGCGAGCTTCTTAGTGAGCAATACGAAGTGAGGTACAATGAAAAAGTATCTCTCCTAACAATCAGGCATGGCAATCAATCTACCATAGAGGATCTCACCCGTGGACATGAAATTCTGATTGAACAATTAAGCAGAAGTACCGCGAGGTTGGTGCTT
This sequence comes from Flavobacteriales bacterium, assembly GCA_034439875.1. Lineage (GTDB taxonomy): Bacteria > Bacteroidota > Bacteroidia > Flavobacteriales_D > Sanyastnellaceae > JAWXBG01. The sequence goes on along the minus strand of JAWXBG010000041.1, from coordinate 16,109 downwards.
CGATAGTTTCCCGTAGGAGGTGTTGTTGGATTCATTCCCTCTGTATGGAGTTGTTATTATTGAGTGTGATTCCATGTTTGAATTTGAATTGCTCATAGGCAATCTTATACTAGAACCCGCTACCATTTCGCCGGGTGCAGTGCAATGGATAATTGAGGATCAACAGCCATTTTCATCAGCACTTTATCAAATTCATGTCGCAGGACCCGGTGTGGAATTTGTCGCTGAGATATTTCCATTTGTTACGAATTTGCTTGTAAATGATCAAGAAGGAACAGAGTTCTACAACAATTCTTGGACATTGTTTCCAACAGTCGTGTGCGCTTATGATCCCAACGATAAGTGCTCGACCCAACCAGGTTACACAGATGAAAATCACTTTATACTTGCAGATGATGAAATAGAATTCCGTGTTCGTTTTCAGAATACAGGAAATTTCCCCGCTCAAACAGTAGTGATTCGTGACACACTTGATCTAATACATCTCGATATAGAAAGGTTTTACCCGGTGTTTGTATCCCATGATTATATGGCCACAGTAGAACCGAATGGGGTGTTAGCTTTTACCTTCAACAACATCATGATGCCCGATAGTACTAGCGAGGAACCGGGCTCCAAAGGGTATGTGGTCTTCCGTATTCGTCCTCGAGATGATTTGCAACACATGGATGTAATCCACAATACTGCTTACATTTTCTTCGATGCCAATCCTGCTATTGTCACCGATACCACTTGGCAGACCATCATGGACTGCAATACACTGACTGGTATTGCAAGTGAAAATAGTTTTTGTGTGGGAGATGTTGCATATTGTGGGAGCGAACAACCTTTCATCGATAATTATTCGTGGTCGTTTGATAGTGAGCTCATATCAAATGATACTTCTTTGGCTCAATCACTCACCGTTCCCGGACTCTTTAATATTGATCTTGTGGTGAGCAATCAATTGTGTGAATTTTCTGATCAATTGGAATATTGGTTAATACATTACCGGAAGAAGTGACAACACAAAATGGCCCACTATTCACCGCACCAAATGGAACTATTTGGCAATGGTACTTGGATGAATCACTCATCGAAGGTGAGATCAATCAAACTTTTGAAGCAATGGAAAGTGGTTATTATGAAGTTTTCGTGAGAAACGAGGCTAAGTGTTCAGTTTTTAGTGAAGAGATTATGTTTGTGGGTTGAGATGAGGTGGAGAATTCTCCTCTTATTATCTCCCCCAATCCAATGCCGGAGCGTGCTTTTCTGATCTTGCCCAATAACACGCAAACAGAAAAGCTAGAATTGTATAATTCTTCAGGCCAACTCATTTACCAGTGGTTGTCCGACACCTCAAGTATCATTGTATTGGAACGAAAATACCTTTCACCTGAAAATTGTATCTTGAATTATTGGGATCGAAAAGGTGATCTATGGTCGGTGAAGCTTGTAATGGCGGACTGAGATATCCATTAAACCCAGAATCCACATTGGGAATAGGTATGAAGTGCTAATACCGTTTATCCCGCATTACGCATTAGGGCAATTTTTGTAGAATGCGTGCGGGATTCTCAAATCTAAGTGATAGAATACTGCATTCATCGGCAAAAATAGGGTGCAATTTTTCTAGCGCCTGATTCGGGTTTATGTATCTCTAATCTCGGCTCAGCCTAGACAACAGTTACTATAACGGCACTTACCATTTCGTGCATGCAAGATGCTGCAGCGCATTGCCCAAAAAAAACTTCCAATGCGCAATGCAGCTTGGACTATTTATTGTGCAGAATTGGTATGATCCCGCATTGCGCATTGGAAGCATCTTGAGGTTAATGCGCTGCGGGATTCTCGAATCCACACGATGGAACAATGTAATAGTTCAACCTATGAATTCCGATATCTCCATGGCGTGATTCGGGATTATTTGATGGCGTATATTCATACATCAAAAATAAAAATCGAGAAAGTGCTTGATATCAAAGGGGGTTAGCGCTGCTAAAGATTTCCAATGCGGATTCTGGGTTTACGGTAATCACCGTACAAAGAGGCCTTGGGATACGCTGTCCTTTGCTCCGCATTTTGAACCTCAAAGTCATGATACACGGAGTACTTCTTTTACTATTTACCTTAATAGGTTTTCTGAGTTCGGCTCAGGAAGCAAAGACCAATGTAGAAGTGGACAAGTGGCGCATCGAAGACAGCAATTACATTGGTTCTGGATTGGATATATCGGCAGATGGCAAAACGCTAATCATTGGACATATTCAAGGTTTCCCACTCTACTTCTACAACCTTGAGTCCAAAAAGATTGAACGAAAAATCGAGATTCCAGGATACTACGCCGGACCCAAACCCTCTTTTAGTAGCAACGAAAGTTTTATTCTGTTGCAACAGCAATTCTATATGGACTACAGCCCGAATAGAGATCGTGAAGTACAATACGAAGTGATCAGGGTGTCGGTCGGAGAAATATTTTTGAAAGTTGAAAAGGCACATAGTGCAGCATTTACCCCCGATGAAAAACAACTTGTAACATTAGAAGGCGCTGATGTTTGTTTCTACGATTTGCAGAGCGGAAAAAAGACCAATAGCCTCAAGATTGATCGATTGGCATACAGCCTCATCGTATCTCCCGACGGTAAGTCGCTTGTTATTTCACACCAACCTACGGTTCCCGACTTACAAGAAATCCCTTCTATACGCAATCACAAAAAGGCAATAAAACCAGCCTTGAAGTATAGAGACCTCATTTCGGTTTTTGATATGGAAACGGGCAAGCGGACAAAACTCATTCAAGAGGTTTATGATGTTATATACCACATGGAGTATAGCACGGATGGAAAACAACTTTTTGTGTATGCCCGAACTCACGTGAAATTGAAACCACAAGGTACTAATGAGGGATACGTAAATGTGTTGGACGCGAGCTCCTGGGTTCCAATGCCAGCGAGTTTTATGACCCGCGAGGTAGATGCTGATATAGCGGATAGTCCCGACGGAAAGCACATAGCCATTGTATCAAAGGATCGTGGGTGGCCGCAAGTACATGTGTACAATACGGAGACTAATTCGATAATCAATTTACTTGATGTATCAAGATATATGGCGCAAAGGGTCGCAGAAAGAGAGTTTGGCGACGGAAGAACATATCTTGTTTGGAGGAGCAATTCAGAAATCATTTTGCTCTATGGTAATCATCTTTTAAAATGGAATCCACTGTGAAAAATCTTGGTTTATTCTTATTTCTTTTTTTAAGTTTTGGTTTTTTTGCCTTCGCCCAAGTTGAAACGGAGGATATCTTGATTCTTGCTAAGAAAGAATTGGATGCCGCATGTGATTCTGGCACTATTCGAGAATTTGTGCTCAAAAATGAAATCAAAGGCACCTACAACTTTGAACTTACTATAAAAGGTAAGGGTCAAATTGTGAACATGAACATTCGCAACAGAGGTGAATACGGCACCATCACACAACAAAACGCATTGAAGGATTTCCTTATGAACAAGTTTCGTTTCAGCTTCAAAATGCCTAAGGAGAGATACTTCAAATTCGAATATCCATTTTCTTTTTAGTAAAGCCAATTACAATCATCAATAATTCATCTCAATGAAAAAGTTACTCTTCGCTTTCACAATGATCTTCTCTGTGATAAATGCGATTGCTCAAGAAGACATGTCCATTATTTGGGAACAAAAAATGGAACATAAAATTATTTACAAAGGCACGGGTCTTGAAGGCCAAGTGAGCTACTGTGCATCCGAAAAGGAAATTACTGTTTTTAAAAACGACAACGGTTCTACTGCTTGGACAATGAAGTTTAAGGATCTCGCTCCAAAACTATCAAAGGTCGATGAGGTCATTCCATTTTGGGAATCTCGCGTGCTCTTTTTATTCGATAGAAAAATGGGAAAAGATCAGGTGGCTTGTATAGACCTGGATGGCGGAGGACTACTATGGAACACAGATAAGTTTCAGAATTTGAGTGAAGAAAATATCGTTTATTTACCCGAACTAGAGGCTTTTGCATTATCGCTCAAAGAAGCCCTGGTAATGATTAGCGCTAAGACTGGAGAAGAAATTTGGCAAACTACAAAGTTCAAGGGAGTAGTAGGTCAGTATATCTACAATCAAGCCGATATGACCGCGGTGATGGTGAATTTTGTTCCCGGTGGATTGGCCGCTCTTTTCACAGGGTTCAAAAATCAAATAATGAAAGTGAATTTGACAAATGGAAACATACTTTGGGAGGCTACTTATATTGGACGTGCCGAGAGAAAAGTGATAAGCGGAGAGTTCATTTATCAATTGAATCAAGAATCTGGTAAAGTCTTTCTCCGTTTGAATGGGATGCAGGTCTATGATTACAATACCGGGGCTCAATTGTGGAGTGCAGCATTTGACTTTACTCCTGATGGAATTGTAGGAGCACCAGCAAATTCAAAGAAATTCGGCATCTACGGTGCAGTGGCCGATCCTGTCGTGGCGGATGGATTTGTGTATGTACTTGACATGTCGAATCGTAGAAATCAGTTTATCAAAAAGTATGACATCAATACCGGAAAGTTGATTTGGACTTCTCCTGAAATTAAAGAAGCGAGGGCTATTCCAAATATGTATGTGGTGGGAGATCGACTTGTTCTGCAAGTGGGAGGAAACGTAGAGGCACAGGCCTATATCTATCGCAGAACTACTGGTAGTGATGGTTCGGTGAGTGTATATGAAGAATGGAGAATATGGCACCCAAATGTGAAACCGTACAATGTGCAATGCTTTAATGTGTCTGATGGTTCACAAGTGTGGGAAAGTGAGCGTTTCAAAAAGGGTATTACCAACATGATTACCGACGGAACTGATATTTATGTGTGCAGTGGAAAGGCATTGTATTCTTTGAATACTGGAGATGGAACTGATAAATATGAGGTCGCTCTATCAGACGATGGAATTGGTTTAGCAACACAAATCCTTGATTACAATGGGATGATTGTTGTAGTCGGTGAAAAAGGAATTGCTACTCACGGATATAAGGATGGAAAGCGCATCAATAGCGCAAAGTACAAATCCTCTGAATTGGAAGATGTATATGGAAACATTTTGATCATGAAAACGAGTGGAGCCGACATTGCAGCATATGACCTTAATACTTGTCAATTCAAAGAATTCAAGGCAAGGAGTGGCGCTACTACTACTCTCATGGACGATGGAAAACTTGTATATGTGTATGAGAATAAAGTAGTGACGAAGCTGTCAACGAAATAGAAAACTAAATTTCTAGAACCAAAACTAACAGGCAGCGTAGGAAGAGTTTATCCTACGCTGTTTTTGTTATTTTGAATTATCAGAATATTTGGGGAGAAGACACGCGGAGTTTTTCGGTCAAAGCCGGCAATGCCAAGACTTCGGGAACGCGAAGTCTTTCAAATTCTTAAACTCAGAATCCGGATTTAATTTCGCTATGAAGTGCTAAACCACACAGATAGCAAGTGCTCTCACCAGATTTTTATTTAATGGTGCATATTCATGCATCAAGAATAGAAATCGAGGAAGTGCTTGATACCAAAGAGTGTGGGCGCTGCAATAGATTTCCAATGCGGAATCTGGATTAAATGGAGGTCCAGCTATTTTGTGTTGAGGGTTGTTGATCAAAAATCTGATTGCCATTCCCACATTATCTTTGACCCATGTCAACTGAACGTCGTGAAAAGGTAATGCTAGGTTTAAAGCTCCCAACGGATCCTCGTTGGGTGAATATCGTAGATAAGAACATAGAAGAAATTCTCACGGACCACGCCTATTGCGAACAGAAGGCCGCAAGCAATGCCATTTCTTGTATGGTGCGTTTTCCAGAGTACCAAGATGTAGTGGAAGAGATGACCCGCATAGCTATTGAAGAAATGGAGCATTTCGGGATGGTACATAAGGAACTCACCAAACGGGGATTTCAACTGGGAAGAGAACGACGAGATTTTTATATCCGAGATCTTATGACCTTTTTCGAAGGGGGTGGAAGTAGAGATATGCAATTTGTGGACGCCATGATTTTTGCCGCCATGATTGAAGCGAGAAGTTGCGAAAGATTTCGACTCTTATCCGAAGGGATCTCTGATCTTTCTCTTCGATCTTTTTATAGAGATCTCATGATCAGCGAAGCCGAACATTATACTTGTTTTCTTCGTTTTGCAAAAAAGTATTCCGGTCAAGTTGATGTGGATAATAGATGGAAGGACTTTCTCCATTTTGAGGCCCAGATCATGCTCAAGTATGGAAAGTCGGAAACGATGCATGGATAATATGAGGGAACATACGGGTCGAAAAATTCGAGTGGCCAATAGTGCAGATTTATATAGTATCAGAAATTTGGCCAATGAAATCTGGAAGGTCTCGTATGTCAATATAATCTCGGATCAGCAAATTTTGTACATGCTCGAAACTATGTACAGCATTTCTTCTCTACTAAGGCAGACAGTGAAAGAGGGATGCACATTTTATATCTTGTCGGAGGGGGAAAATGATCTCGGTTTTGCCTCAGTATCTCAGCACCCGGAAGGGGTTTGTCGGTTAAACAAACTGTATGTAGATACCACAAGACATGGATCAGGACTCGGCAAAGATTTGTTGCAGAAGGTGGAAGATCATGTTAAAAATGTAGGATGTTCGATATTGGAATTGAATGTCAACAAAAGAAATCCTGCTGTTTCCTTTTATATCGCAAAGGGCTTTATAGTGCACAGAGAGGAGGTACTTGATATCGGAAATGGCTTTGTGATGGATGATTATGTAATGCGGAAATCTTTGTGATACCGTTTGGATTTATGTAATAATCCATTTTCGTTTCACTACATTAAACTAACATAAATCACAACGGCATTTTCCTCTTCATACATGCAAGATTTTGCAGCGCATTGAGCAAAATAGACTTGCATTGCGCAGTGCAGAATGGACCATTTATTAAGTAACAGTGGTGTAACATTGATATAAGGCTAACTTCTCAGTTGTATCCGAAATGTAGTGCCCTGTCCGGGTTCACTCCATTTCACAAATATTTTGCCATGATGATAGTTGTCTATGATTCGTTTTACTAAACTCAAACCAAGACCCCATCCTCTTTTTTTCGTTGTGTATCCAGGTTGAAATACTGTTTTCCATTTGCCCTTGGGTATTCCTTTTCCTGAATCATTGATATCTATAAAGACAGTGCCGTTTTCAGAGCCCGTAGTTAAATGCAGTACTCCTTCACCCTCCATAGCGTCCACAGCATTTTTTACTAGATTTTCAAGTACCCAACCAAAAAGTGGTTTGTTTATAAGCACGGAGGGAATACCTTCTTCGTGAGTCATTTCTATTTTCACTCTCGATGAAACCCTTGGTCTTAAATAGTCGAGAGCATTTTTACAAATCGCGTCAATGTCTTCTCTGGTGAGGTCGGCCTGTGATCCAATTTTTGAGAAACGATCAGTAATTGTACTCAACCTTTCGAGATCCTTGTTGAGCTCTGTCAGAAGTTTTTTGTCCACTCCTTGGTCTTCAAGAATGGCTGACCATGCCATCAAACTGCTCAGTGGTGTCCCAAGTTGATGCGCTGTTTCTTTCGCCATTCCAACCCAGACTTGATTTTGTTCGGCCTTTCTGAAAGTGGAAAAAATGAGGTAGGCTACAAGAAGAAAAACCCCGATGAGGATGAGTTGAAAAACAGGAAACATTCGCAACTGTTTCAAAACTTCTGAGTCTTCAAAAAAGATGAAGTGTGTTCCCTGACCAGGTATAGAAACCTCTAGCGGTTCATTCTGTCGTGCCATTTGCGCGATCAATGTTTTTACTTGCAGCGAATCATCTGAAATAGTGGAACTGATATTTCCAAATTTCAACATGCGTGTTTTGGTACTGTCAGTTAGCACAACCGGAACTGAAGCAGAATTGATGACGGTTTCGGATATAAATGAATTGATAAGGTCATCCATGGTGTGTTGCAATTCAGCAAATAGATAGCTGTCGTTGTAGTATACCTGATGACCTACTTCTTCAAATTGAATCGGCGGATACTTTGCTTTCATTACGGCAAACAAAGAATCTATATAAACCGGATCTGATTCTTTACCCACCGGAAGATTTGCACTGTTGATAATGCTATCCGCTTTTACATCATATATCAGAATGGGAACTGTTGTATTGCTCCAAATGAAGTCTGTTACAAATGTCAGGTCGTTCTGATCAGAAGGGTCTTGCAATATGTTGTAGCTCTTACCGAGTAGATCTGCTTTACGCCTTTCTTCACTTCGAAGGCGCTCAAACAACTGCTCTGTAAAATTCACTAACTCAGCACGACGCGTAATTGCCTTACTCCAGAGTTCTACTTTTACTCGCTCTTCATTGCGTATACCGGAAGCTATGTGATTGCTGTACCACAAAGTAATGATCACGATGATCATCGCTACCATAAAAAGTATAATCTTCCAGCGCTGCTTGTTTGAGTATAAATTCAATTTCCTGGTTATGGTTAAGTGTTAAAGGAACTGAGAATCCACCCTTTTATTCGATGGTGGCAATACATTTTAATTCTATGGCGATCGGCGTTGGCAAAGAATTGATTTCTACAGTGGTCCGACAGGGTTGCGCATCCTTGAAGTATTCGGCATACAGTCTATTGTAAGTCTGGAAGTCTCGTTTCATATTCACTAAGAAGACTGTTACATCTATTAAATTGTCCCATTTACTTCCACTGTCCTCGAGAATGGCTCTTACATTATTGAAAACGGAGATGCATTGAGCCTCAAAATTGAACTCAATAAAATTCCCATTCTTATCGAGCTTTAGTCCGGGTACTCCGCTATCAGTAGAATCGCTCCCGGCAATACGCGGACCTACACCCGACAGAAAGAGTAAGTTGCCTACTCTGCGGGCATGAGGATACGACCCAACGGCTTTGGGTGCATTATTCGTAGATATTGCCCTGTCTTCTTTCATATGCTTTTTTCGTTAGTGCTTAATAATTGATATATCAATGGTTTGCGGAACCAACGATTTCTGGCCTTGGAAATAAATGATACGAACAACATAATTACCCGAGGGCAAAAAGGAAATATCTATACCCGATTCTTGAATATTCGAAAGCCTGAGGCACTCTCTTCCATCAGAACTGTAAATCGTGAGATCGCTTATGTGATGACCGGATGGATTGACATAAATACTATCGACCGAGGGATTTGGATATACAATAGGTAATTTTTTTTCCGAAGGGGTATCGTCAATACTTACCAAACAAACGTTGAGCCAGGCGAGGCAGTCGTCGAAAGTTGAAGCCCATTGTTGCTCGTTGTGCTGTCCTCCAGCCACAACCAAGTATTGCAAGGCCCCATTGGACAAACCAGAGCTTAATAGAGTCTCATTCATCTGCTCCATGCCTGAAACCATGCCGGCACTTTCGCTTGTGCCACCCGACATAAATACCGTGTTGTCCGTTCCGAAATTTTGTGATGCTGTGAAATCAAAGATTTCTTCGTTGAACCAAAAGGCTGGGGAGAATAGTCCTACTTTGGAAAAGATATCGTTGTGTGCGGCAAACATGTACATAGAAATCAATGCGCCAAGTGAGGAGCCACCTACTGCAGTGTGCTCGCGTTGTGGAAGGGTTCGAAAGTTTGCGTCGATAAAGGGTTTGAGCGTGTTTATTACAAAAGAAGAGTATAGGATTCCCTCACCGCCTTCGCTGTATTCAATATTGATCCAAGGTGCATATTCATCAATACGATGAACACCTCCATTATCAATCCCTATTAATATATACGGTCGGCACCCTGGAACTGATGAGCCTATCAGGCTTTCATCGGCTTCCCACTCTCCTGCAAATGATGTGGCAAGGTCAAATAGATTTTGACCGTCATGCAAGTACATCACCGGATAATCTAAAGCGCTGGTGTAATAGTCTTCGGGCAATGCTATCCATATTCTCCGACTGCGATCTAATTGAGGTATGTAGAAATCGGAATCTACAATGCGAACGTGAGATGTAACGGTGTGCGATCCGGCAATATCTTCCCAACCTTCAATCGTTAGCTCTAGCGTTTCTCCATTCTGAAATATGGCCGAACGATTTTCAATATAGCCCCCTAAGGTATTTCCCTCAACAGTATCCCAAGCGCCATCTCGCAAAAACTTGAACTGAATGGCCTCACCATCGATGCCTTCTAGGGCAATACTCCAATTTCCATCGGATGATTCTAGCATAAACTGAGAGTCTGAAGGCACCCAATCATTTACTGTTCCAGCTATATAAAGGTTGTCGAACATCGGAGTAAGTTGAGGCACTGATGTAATGCTTATGATCATGCTCCCAGAAACGCGCGCACATAAAGCGCAGAGTCCAATCAATAAGGTAAAAATATTTCGGATATTCATAGTACGGGCAAAATTGCGAAAATTTGTTGTCAAAGTGTCAATTTTCATAGGATTGTATGAGCAGTGTTTGTGTAAAACCCTTAAACCCAGAATCCGCATTGGAAATCTATTGCAGCACTAACCCCCTTGGATATCAAGCACTTTCTCGTTTTTTATTCTTGATGTATGAATATACACCATCAAATAATCCCGAATCACGCGATGGAGATATCGGAATTCATAGGTCGAACTATTACTTTGTTCCATCGTGTAGATTCGAGAATCTCGCAGCGCCTTAACATCTAGATGCTTCCAATGCGCAATGCGGGATAAACTGTATAAAAATCTGGCGAAAGCACTTGCTATCTTTGGGCAATAGCACTTCATAGCGAATCCCAATGCGGATTATGGGTTAAACTGTATTGAAGTGCGTTTTTCTGTGATTCAAATTTGTATTCTGTAATGCATGTGCAACAGGTATACCCTGTTTCTCCTAGATTTGTGCGTTGGGGGTCTATTAAATTTCAATTTGAAGCTTCCCTTTTATGAACGCCTTGGATATAAAAAAATGTGAAAAATTAAAACGAAAGTATGAAGTTACGGAAATACGCCCGGTTTGCCTGGATAATGTCTCCTCTGGTTCTTTTAATGGGCCTGATTTGGTTGGGGTCTAGTAAAAAGAAACTTTATAACGATGACAATTTTCCTGCGGTAATTATGATATCGACTGGTTTGGCTCTTTTTATATATCTCATAAGAACCGCTCCGATGTTGAACATGAAAGTATATGAGGATACCAAAAGTTTGGATAACGACTTAATCTATTCTGATTCTGCAGATTTTGAATTGGTTCGAATGGGGAATTTCAATTTTATTCTAGCCTTGATTAGTGCGTTTGGTATGTTAGGTCTTGCAATGCTCAGCGTGTTTTACTGGGCATGGTTTCTGGAAAGGCCACGGTTTAGCCGGATAAAGGACGCCGAGGAAGCTATTGGAATGACCCTAGCGGTGGTTGTTTCAGTTTGTGTGGTACAATCGTTCATATACGTGTTGCGCACATACGACAAGAAATGGGTAAGGAACTGAGATAGGTATTCTCCTTGCAATCTCTCCAGATTTGAGATCGAACATTATTTATGACAGCAATAGCTTTGTCCGCGCACAATAAGTGTTGACCGTCGATTGTTTAACATTTTTGAATTACACTCTGGATTCGACAACTACGCACTACTATTTTTCGGACATGATCAAATACTTTTTTGTAACTCAATTTGTAGTCTTTTTTTCATTGACCGTTTTGGCTCAAAAGCAGGACTATAAAGACTTTTACGTGAACGGAAAAGTAAGGAGCGAAGGCGTTTATTTAGATGGATTCGAGAGCGGATTGTGGAAATATTACTACGAAAGTGGTGAGTTGCAGGAAGAGAGTAACTACAAAAAGGGTCTTCTGCATGGAGAGGTAAAAAAGTTGCACAAAGGTGGAAACTTGATGCATCAAGGATACTTTCAAATGGGTAAGCAAGACAGTGTTATGCGGAGTTATGCCGGAGATGGGGCAATATTGGAAGAAGGCATCTACGACATGGGTTCAAAAGTGGGCAAGTGGAAGTACATGTACAATGCCACTGATACCATGATGATAGAAGAGTACAGAGATTCTGTGGTCTACATGTGGACATTCATAGACGCTAAGAAAGGGCGACATGTGACCAACGGGAATGGTACAATGCATACTTATTTCGAAGGTGGATCTATTAAGAAATCAACGGCGTTTCTGGCTGGCTTACCTCATGGAGAATTTATTGAAAACTACGCAGGAGGCAACAAAAGGGCTAAGGGTGGCTATTCTAAGGGAATGCAGGACGGAATTTGGTATGAGTATTTTCCAGGGGGAAAAACAAAAAAATTGACCACATATAAAGATGGAATTTTTAATGGTGTATTTGAAGAGCACTATGTAAATGGTCAAAATATGGCTTCTGGAAACTACATATCTGGTTTAAAGGACGGATTGTGGAGGTGGTTTTTTGAGGATGGAAAGGTCGATATGGAAGGTGCATTTGTGGCCAATAAGCAAAACGGTCCTTGGATATATTGGTTTGCCAATGGAAAGAAACAGTATTGGGGCGATTTCAGCAATGGTCTAATGGAAGGTACCTGGACTTATCTCTATTGGGGTGGCGAAAAATGGAAAGAAGGAAGTTATAAAACCGGTAAGAAGGCGGGTTTATGGACCTTCTGGTTTGAGAACGGCAAAAAACTGATGGAAGGTAATTTCAAAGATGATCTTGAGGAAGGTCTTTGGCAAAGTTGGTATGAAGGCGGCAAAATCAAGGATGTCGGAAATTATAAACAAGGGAAGATGTCAGGGAAATGGGAAGGATGGTATCCTAATGGAGTAAAGAATTATGAGGGTAATTGGACTATTGTTTCATCGAAGAGTAAGTTTTTCTCGGAAACAGAATCGATTTTACCCTTAAAGGATGTGAAATACCCGACTTCTACTAACGGCGAGATGAAAACGGGCACGTGGAAATTTTGGAATGAAATAGGCAAAATTCAACAGTTGTACACATACAACGCTTCTGGAATAATGCATGGCCCATCTCAAACCTATACTCCGGAGGGTCTTCTGGAGTCGGAGGGAGATTATAAAGAGGGCAAACCGGACGGGGACTGGGAGTACTTCCAAGGCAATGGTGCGCCGCTCAGAACTTGCAGCTATAAGGCAGGAAAGCTAAATGGGAAAAGTGTTACTTATGGCCGCAATGCCCGACCGATTGAGGAAGCCGAATACAAGGAAAATAGAATGCATGGAATGTACATCAAGTACGATGAGAAGACTGGCAAAGTGATGCAGAAAATCGAATTCGAAGATGGAAAAATCCTGAAGGTAGTCGAAGGCAAACTCAACACTAAATAATCTCCAAGAGATGGTCAACTCCGATGTACAAGTTCGCTTGTGAGTTATAGCGAGCCCTTGTTATACCTTGGTCTATTGCGCTTATCGCAAATTCCATCGCAGCGAGATGTAATGTTCTTCCATTTTCGAAAGTGATGTGTATGTCTTTTGGAATGAATATTTTCTCCGACTTCACTTCTCCTTCTTCATCACATTCCTGATACCAACTCCATTTAAAAGAAACGTCTTTTACTACACCCCCTATCAGTTCTCGTATACCCGTAATCTCTTCTTCATTGAGCCGGAAATATTCTATATCTCCGAGCATTTGCTTGAGACTTTCAGAAGAATATAAAAACAATTCTTTTGCTGTGTCCCATCCAAAAATGAGTTTCGTGTCTCCGAATAGGAGACCTATTCCGGCATCAACCACCCAACGTTTTTCAACGTCGAATACAAAGAATTTTTCATTGATGATAAATACTTCGAGATGATCTAGTGATCGTCCAATAAGGTTCTGTCGGATTCTCTCTTCCTGCGCCGCGTCTATTTCTTCTTCCATATTACTTATTCGGCAGGTTCACTTTTTTCTATTTCTGATGAGATAGCGGCCTTCTTAAAATGATCTACAAAAGTAGATTTTGCTTTTAAATCACAGGCCCCAACTATGAAAATTGTTTTGTCATTTCCATCTCCTACAGCATACATCTCCAACCATAGTTTCTTTCCATCTTTTTTGGCAGTGGCTTTTACAAAACTAAATTCTCGACCATTATATGTGAAGGTTCCCTTGTCTTTCACTTTTGTGTCTTCGCCGAATTCGGTAGATTTCCCTTCGAGTTCTACTTTCGAAGATTCGTATGATTGCGGTGCAAGCATAGCCATAATGAGCCCTACAGGTTCTTCTGAAATGTAGAAGTTCCCCATTTGGGTTGGGAAAACCGAGGAACTTACATCCATTTTGATCGGAGCTCCCATCAATTCTGCAAGGGCTGAAGCATCTTCTACTGTGGTTTCTATTTCTTCCTGAGTGAAGGCACTATATGAGAAAAATGCAACTGAAAGACTCAAGAAGGCTTTTAGAATGTTCGTTTGGAGAATTTTCATTTAGTTAAGGTTTCGGTGAAGTGGGACTCGCTTTTATTTCTAACATTTTCAAGATTCAACTTTGAATTTTCGAAGTTAGTCTTCTGTTTTAACACAGTTCTTTTGTATAGACTGAAGGGTCTTTTTCATGGTCTTTATTTTCTTCGTATCAATTCCTTTCAAGGCTTGTTTTCTGTTTTTACTCACAATGGGCGCCACTACATTGAGGGCTTTAAGACCGCTAGCAGTTAAAATCAAAGAATATTTTCGCTGATCAGAAGCGTGCGCCTTCTTTTTTACATAACCCGATTGCACTAGAAGTTCCAACATTCGATTGATTGATGCACCATCCTTAAATACTCCATCTGCAAGTTCTCGCTGAGAAATTTCAGGTTTCTCTTTTATTAAATTCAGCAAAAGCCACTGATCTATGGTAAGATTATAACCAGCTTTGCGAATTTCGTGTTGTGCGTATTGACGATAAGTTCGAATAGCCTTATCAATGTGATAGAAAATTACGTCGTCTAAAATTTCCATAGTTCAATAGGGATATAATTGATATATCAACAAAAATATAAGATTTGGGGAATTGAGAACTGTTTTACAGAAAGAAATACGGCGGAAATATAGCAAAAATCTATCAATCCGTTATAGCTGAGGGAGATATCTCCAAAATATTTAAAGCGAAGTACCCTAAATTCTCACATTAAAATTCGGTTAACGGGCTGAAAGGGTTCCGGAATCGCGGTTTCGTATAACATTTCCCGCAAATCGATTTCAATGCCGCGCGATAAAGCTGCCATGGGAATATCGTTGGCACCTCCCCGATATGGATTTTCAGTGTATTCTCCGATCTTTTCCATTGTATTGAATAGCCATGAAACCAATGTGGCGAAAGGAGGGTGAGCCAAGTCATGTGATCGCGTAGTTTCGAGAATTCGTTCATCATGCCAAATGGCAAGAGCAAAATGAAAAGCCACACGAAGTAAAGATTGAGGGCGGCAAACTGCTTGTGATAAGGGAAGTTCTTAATCCTTTCGCACATGCGTTGATTTTCGAACAGCGGACTTATTATCCCCTGCATTTCCACATGACGGAAATCTTCTATAAAACCATTTTCAAGCAATGTTTTTATATCTGCCGATTGCAGTGCTAGAATTTGTGCAGCCTGATTTTTGGTTTTCTGAATGTGCGACCACTCTTCGGATGATAAATATTTCGTTATTAAACTTTCTATGGGTTCTTCGTATTCCGGAACTTTGAAAAACTTGCGGTATTCAATATTGTATACTTTATCCATGTTTTCCCATTCACCAGGTTGCCTCAATTGGTAACGCAAAGCAGTGAACCAAGCAATGTGCCTATAGATTAACTGTTGATGTATGGCGCGCAATTCCTCGTTGGACGATGGTTTTATGGCATGTGGATTGCTCACAAAGTCGCATGAGATGATGCCCCAAGTACGCGAGGAGTTTACTACACCACCCCAGATTTTTCGCGCTTCCCATAGTCTGGCGCATGTAGCATTTTTTTTAAACCCAGAATCCGCATTGGGATTCGCTATGAAGTGCTAAAACCGTTTGTCCCGCATTACGCATTAGGGCAATTTTTGTAGAATGCGTGCGGGATTCTGAAATCTAAGCGATAGAATACTGCATTCATCGACAAAATGAGGGTGCAATTTTTCTATCGCTTGATTTGGGTTTATGTATCTGTAATATTCCAATTCCGTTTCACTCCATTGGCCTATAACAGCTACTTTGACGGCATT
>JAWXBG010000040.1:0-21881 GCA_034439875.1 Flavobacteriales bacterium | reverse complement strand
GCAACACCTTGGGTAGCGATGGATATATTTCCACCTTGTGAAGAATTATTGTTGGCGCATTGAGCCAAGCAAAGATTTTGATCTAAAAGAAGAATAGCAAATAGCGCGAAAATGTATTTGAGATGTTTCATGGCTTAATCGTCTTTTTCGGTTGAGCTGCCATTCATCCAGCGTTGTCGAATATTGTTGAAGAGGTATTCGTTACAAGCGGCCATACTTTGCTCTGTCAATTGTGTATTTGGATTGGTGTATACGCCGATGAAAAACCCTTGCTCATTGATTAGTTGAAGACATTCACATAGTTCCAATTGAGTTGTTCCGATCAATGAGAATTCGGCAGAACTTTCGTCATAAATAATTCTGGTGAGATCAGGAAAACAACGTTCCATGTGATTTCTGGCAACTTTCGACTCTTCGGAATTGAGCTTCGGTGCACTCTTAAGCACGCATACATAATTCTGGAGTTGAAAATTGGTCTGAGCAATTAGATCATTTGATAAAAATGCGCAAGCAGTAAAAAGAATAAAGAGGCGAAAAGGCATTTTTGGCAGTTGGTATTTGTCCAACCTACCTATTACGTGTTTGCGAATCAAATTGTTGCGCTTCCGTATGCTTTAGCGTTAGTTCGGCTAACTACTATTCTAGAACACAGTATGCAAGCGAGCAATTCTTTAGTTTGTAGAATGAAAGAAACATCCGTTCCAAAATACCCTTATTTCATTTGGGCATCTACAACAGCAATTCGAACCATATTGAGAATTTCTCTAACCGTGCAACCCATTTGTAAGATGTGAAAACTTTTTTTCATTCCTAAAAGTACAGGTCCCGTAGCTTCCATTCCGGCTAGTTCTTGAATGAGTTTGTAAGCAATGTTGCCAGAGGCAAGATTGGGGAATATGAGTGTATTTACTTTTTGTTCGGTAAGACGCGAAAAGGGAAAGTTCTCAATGAGCATTTCATTATTTAATGCGAAGTTTGCTTGCAATTCTCCATCAACAATAAGGTTGGGGTGCTCATTGTGTAAAATATTTACGGCTTTGGCCACTTTTTCAGCATCCTCGCCTAATGCAGAACCAAAATTGCTATAGCTGAGCATAGCTATGCGCGGTGTTATTTTCATTTTCTGAATGGCCTGAGAAACTTGCAAGGTGATTTCCACAAGCTCTTCGGCGCTTGGATTAAGATTCACTGTGGTGTCTGCCAAGAAATACGGACCAAGCTTAGTTTGAATAATGTACATCCCGCAAACTTTATTCACACCTTCGGCCATTCCGATACATTGCAATGCAGGCCTTATTACACGGGCATAATTTCTAGTCATGCCGCTAATCAGAGCTTCTGCTCTGCCAGTTTCGACCATCATAGCGCCGTAATAATTTCTTTCGCGCATTTGTCGTACCGCTTCAATTTGTGTCATTCCTTTCCGCTTTCTTTTTGCAGCCAAGATTTCGCCAAATTCTTTTCTGCGATCATAGTTTTCATCTGATCTTGGATCAATTATCTGCACATCGTCTAGGTCTAAGTTGTTCGAAGCAATGAGTTCTTTTATGCTTACAGCCGGCCCTAGTAAAATTGGAATGGCAATGCCTTCGTCGCGTGCCAATTCCGCAGCCTTCAATACTTTCAGGTTATCACCTTCTGCGAACACTACCCGACCGGGATTTTGTTTGGCTCTTTGGGCAATACTTCTGCTGAGGATATTGTCGCGACCCATCCGGCCAGCCAGGTCAGCACTATATTGATCCCAATTATGAATATTCACTCTGGCAACTCCACTTGCAATGGCAGCTTTGGCAACTGCTGTCGAAACCGTATTGATCAGCCTTGGATCCAAAGGTTTTGGAATGATGTAATCCTTTCCAAAAGTGAGTGTCTTGAGGTTATAAGCTTCAGTAACTTCCTCAGGCACTTGTTCTTTGGTTAATTCGGCTAGGGCAGTAACAGCGGCAAGTTTCATTTCATCATTGATGCATTTTGCCCTTACATCTAACGCTCCACGAAATATATAGGGGAAACCCAACACATTGTTTACCTGATTGGGGTGATCACTCCGACCTGTAGCCATTATTACATCTTCGCGTGCATTGATTGCTTTGTGGTATGCAATTTCCGGATCGGGATTGGCAAGCGCAAAAACGATCGGGTCTTTGGCCATTTTCAATAAAGATGAAGGTTCCAGAACATCTTTTTTTGACAGCCCCAAAAAGACATCTGCCTTATTCATGGCAGCATCCATTTCAATGTCACTGTTACCATTGGCGAATTTTATTTTTCTCTCGTCGAGATCTTTTCTGCCTTTGTGCACGAGGCCTTTACTATCAAACACAAAAATATTTTCCACTTTGGCCCCAAGTTTCAGCCATAGGTTTAGGCATGAAAGGGCGGCCGCTCCAGCACCGCTCACGATGATTTTGACTTTTTCAATTTTCTTTTCGGCCAATTCAAGGGCATTGATAAGCGCTGCGCTGCTGATGATTGCGGTGCCATGCTGATCGTCGTGCATGATGGGAATGTCCAGAATGTCTTTGAGTTTTTCTTCAATCTCAAAAGCTTCTGGAGCTTTTATGTCTTCTAGGTTAATGCCACCAAATGTGCCTGCTATATTTTTAACAGTTCTAACAAATTCATCTACATTTTCGGTATCTACCTCAATATCAATAGAATCAATATCGGCAAATATTTTAAACAGCATGCATTTGCCTTCCATTACAGGTTTTGATGCGGCCGGCCCAAGATTGCCCAGACCAAGAACAGCAGTACCATTTGAAATAACGGCAACAAGATTTCCTTTGGCAGTATATCGATAAACATCTTCCGGATTGGCTGCGATAGCAAGGCAGGGTTCGGCTACCCCTGGGCTATAAGCCAGCGCCAGATCGTGTTGGGTGCTATGCGGTTTTGTAGGAATGATTTCCAGCTTTCCCCTCTTCGGGAACTCATGGTATTCCAGAGCTTCCTTTTTCTTCACTTGGTTCATTTGCGGATTTTATTGAGGGGCAAATGTAGGATGGATAAATAATACCATTTCTGCTTGTAAAATGGCCTAAACTAGTTTATGATCACGAATTGGTAAATGGCGTTAGAGCAGCTTTATAGGCCAATGGAGTGAAACAGTATTGGACTACTACAGCTACCTAAACGGCTTCAGACAAAAAAGGGTAATATAAAAAAAACCACACCTTTTGAATGTGGTTTTGAATGATATATTGGTTTAGCCCAGAATCCGCATTGGGATTCGCTATGAAGTGCTAAACCCCAAAGATAACGAGTGCTCTCGCCAGATTTTTATTTAATGGTTTATACCCATACATCAAGAATGAAAATCGAGAAAGTGCTAGATATCACAGGGGGTTAGCGCTGCAATAGATTTCCAATGCGGAATCTGGGTTTAACTTATTTAGCAATAACAATGCGTACAGAGGAATGTACGGCTCCATCTACAATTAGATTACACACATAATTTCCATTCTCAAAGTCTTCAGAATTGATGAATACAATTCCCTGTTGATTTTGAAGAGTCGCCGATTTAACAACTGCACCAAGCAGATTAATAACTTCAAAACGAGCCGACTGCCCCGAGTGAGCAAAGGTGAGGTTTGTTGTTCCCACCACTGGATTTGGACCGGACAATTCAAGTTGACTTGACCTGTTGTATTCTTGAATTCCTACCACGCAATCTACATCTACAGCGAAGTTTATATCAACGCATGTTTCATCAGCAGGATAGTTGTGATCGAAGAAGCAATATTTCACGGTTGTTTGGCCTGGATAATTTTGGTGTTGGTAGTAGCAACTGAATGTGCTATTGGTTGCTCCGCCCGGTATAGTTACAAGCAAGTTTTCATTTGTGGGTGATTCTTCGGTATCCCAATTGTAGCATAGTGGTCCCCAGCAAAATTTATTGCGCGAACCACTCACTTCACTTAATACTTGCCGTCTCACACGGATGATTTTATCTGTATTGCTGGTGTTAATTACATCCCAGTGGGTATCTATTTCAAAATCATCAGGATTTTCAGTATTACCTAAAACACAGGTTAAAGGATCTACTAGAACAATGCTTTGAGCCTTCAAACCAAGAGAAATAAGACCTAGAAACAAAGCGAGAAGTACATTTTTTTTCATTTGTGAAAAGATTATTTGCCGTTTATAAGTCAAATATACTTTCGAAGTGTGTTCTACCCTTCTCAGAATTTGAGATGAATCTTGGTTTTCCATGCTCATTTTCCGGATATCCTTCCATCAGGAATGCTATTTGTTGTATACTTGAATCTTGATAAAGGTCAATGAAATAGCGGTATTCGTGCATTATCTAGAGGAATTTTTTGTTAAAACTATGGGCTTAGCAATCTAACATTCGTTCATTAGTAAGAGGGCAAAATAGGCGTTGAATGCACTATTTTAGCGGCTCGAAATACAAATAACACAATCAGACTCACATGAAAAAAGTTTTACTTTCTTTCGCTGTTGCTCTCACAGCGCTCGTGTCGTCGGCTCAAATTCCCAATGGAAGCATTGCGCCGAATTTTACAGGTACTGACCTAGACGGAAACACACACACACTTTATGATTATTTAGATCAGGGTTATCATGTGCTTCTAGACCTTTCTGCCACATGGTGTGGTCCATGTTGGAACTATCACAACTCTGGCGAGTTGGAATTGCTTTGGGATGAGCATGGTCCAGATGGTGATCAGACTCTTATGATTCTGATGATCGAAGCTGATGGAACGACCAACACAGAATGTCTTTACGGTGCTGACGGATGCAATAGCTCCACGCAAGGCGACTGGGTTGCCGGAACTCCTTATCCAATCATCGACGATGCTTCAATTGGAGATCTTTATGAATTGGCTTACTTCCCTACAACTGTTATCATCTGCCCAAGCAGAGTAGTTGTAGATGCTCAGTCTATTCAACCGAGCGCAGCTACTGTTGAATCATTTATGGGCGATTGCGAAGTAGCTACATTTACGAATGACCCAGCAATCCTTGGTACATCAGTTGCCGGTGGTACATGCGACAACGCTGATGTAACACTTACAATAACTATCCAGAACTTTGGTACTGCCAACCTCACTTCAGCTACAATTCAAGTAACTGGCGGTGTTGGTAATATCACAGAAAACTGGTCTGGTAACCTTTCTACATATGAAACGGATGAAATCGTAATTGATGTTCCAATGAATGGAGCAGGAACTCTGAATATTACCGTAACATCATCTGATCAGGACCCATCAAACAGCTCCATGTCGGTTACGGCTGGTGTTGCGACGTCTACGAGTAATGTGCGTGTTGCTTACACAACTGATGAGTGGCCTGAGGAATTCTCTTGGATGATCATGGACGAGAATGGCAATTTGGTTGCAGAGGGTGGTCCATATGCTACCGGAACAGGCCCACAAGATCCAGCTATCGGATTCGACGACGTTTGGTTGGATGAAACTGGTTGTTACACTTTTGTAGCCATGGATGCATTCGGCGACGGTCTGCATGGTGCACAGTGGGGTGGTACAGATGGTAGCATCCAGGTATACGGTCTTACTGTAGGTGGTTTGCCACAAGGTCCATGGTTCAACTACGATGGCTCTTATGACTACGAAGAGGCTGCAGGTTTTGGTGAAGTGACGCAAGTAGTAAGCGTAACCAACAATGAGTTCGTTTCAGTACTTAGTGCATATCCAAACCCAACTAACGATATTACAAACATCAACTTCAGCGTTGCTCAAGCGGGTGTTGTATCTATCGAAGTGGTAAACGTACTTGGAGAAGTTATCATGGTAGACAACCAAGGTACTTTGAACGTAGGTACTTACAACCAACAAGTTGATATGAGTGCTTTGAGTGCAGGTGTTTATATGTTGAACATCCGTGCAAATGGCAACATCGCAACTATTCGTGTGAACCTCAATAAGTAAGATTATTTGAGATAGTTTTTAAAGAATCAGCAGTATGGTACAATCATTGTTTCCTACTGCTGATTCTTTTTTTTTGCATTATACATTAACACCATGAAACAAACCATTTTTGTACTCGCTTCTCTTCTATTTGCAGGAATAGCCGTTGCCCAGGATGCCAAAGTACCTAGTGTTCAGTTAAAGGATTTGGAAGGCAATTCAGTAGATACCGGAACAATATCTAACGATGGAAAACCTATTATCATTAGTTTTTGGGCGACTTGGTGTTCTCCTTGTAAAAAGGAGTTGAATGCTTATGCCGAGCATTACGCAGATTGGACGGAGGAAACTGGTGTTAAGATTATAGCTGTGAGTATAGACGATCAGCGTAGTCTTACAAGGGTAGCTCCTTACGTGAATAGTGTTTCATGGGATTATGTGGTGTTGCTCGATGCAAATAAAGCCCTAGCAAATGCTATGGGAGTGGTAAATGTGCCGCACACGTTTCTAATTGATGGCTCGGGCAATATAGTTTGGCAGCATAACAACTACTCCGATGGCGACGAAGATGAGTTGTACGAGCAATTGCTCAAGCTCACAGGCAAATAGTTTTTTGATCCGAAAGGATTTTGTTTTAGTGTATTAACCAACCAGTTTTTTATGTACGCCAAAATCATGGGGCTAATCTTAGCCTCTTTTGTCACATACTCTTGTGCCATTGGCCAGGAAGGGAACAAACCACCTCTTCAAGGCCAATTGCATGGAAATTTTCAAATGTTATTTCAGCAGTACAACGAAGACTCATTGATTGGTGCACAGGTGCCAGAGCAGAAAACAGCGATGAATGCTTTTGGAAATTTCACTTATACTTTAGGTGGTTTTTCTGCAGGTGTTCGTTTTGAAAGTTATCTCAATTCAATATTGGGCTATCCCGGTCGATTTACGGGGTCAGGCATTGGGTATCGTTATGCACAATATAAGAACGACTTATTTGACATTACAGTTGGTAATTTCTACGAACAGTTTGGCAGTGGAATGACGTTGCGTGCATATTGGGAGCCCAATCTGGGTATAGATAACTCTCTCGATGGAATGCGAATCATTTTCACACCTTTCAAAGGAATAAGTCTGAAGGGCATTTATGGCCATCAGCGCCTAGACTTCATCAACAAAGTTGAATTGACGGAAGGAATTGTTCGTGGTGTAGATGGGGAGTTGTTTTTAAATGACTTAATCCCTTCATTGGCCGAGTCTAAAACGAAAGTGACGGTCGGTGCGAGTTTTGTGAGTAAATATCAATCTGGAGAAACCATTCAAAAGGACACTTTGGTGCTCATGCTACCGAACAATGTGGGTAATTCCGGAGCTCGTTTTCAAATCAATCATGGTGGATGGATGGTGACAGGGGAATACGTGAAGAAAATCAATGATCCAAATGCGGACAATGGATTTATATATAAAGATGGAGAGGCTATTTTATTTAACGCGGGATATAGCCAAAAGGGTTTTGGATTGAATGTGGGTTACAAGTTTTTAGATAACATGGCTTATCGAAGCGACCGCGACCTTTTGCTTTTCGATGTGCCCATTAATTTCATGCCAGCCATTACCAAACAGCACACCTATAATCTGGCAGCTACATTATATCCTTATGCAACTGTTCTAAATGGTGAAGTAGGGGCAATGGCAGAAGTCTTTTACACCTTCAAAAAGGAGTCTGCTTTGGGTGGAAAATATGGCACTAATCTCAGTGTCAATTTTGCTGCAGCAAACAGCTTGGACTCAACCAATTTTCAAGGCAGAGAAGGTTTAATAGAGGGTTATCAGACCAATGGCTATGGTTTTGGCGACAAAAAGTTTGTGCGGGATTTGAACATCGAGATCAAGAAAAAGGTTAATAAAGACTTGACTTTGTTGTATTCCTATTTCTACTTTGAATTCAATACAGAGGTAACACCTGTAACTCAGGATTTCAAGGGAATTGTATATGCTGATATTCACGTCGCAGAGGTTCAATACAAAATTGCTCCAAAGCACTCGATACGCGGTGAGTTTCAAGCATTGTTTTCAGAGCAGGACAAAAAGGATTGGGCCACAGTTTTGGTAGAATATACTTTTTCACCACACTGGACCGTTGGGGTGCTTGATCAGTATAATTATGGAAATGACAATCCCGACAATCGTGTTCATTATCTTTACGGTACTGTGGGCTACATAAATGGTTCCAATAGGATTAGTGTCGGTTATGGAAAAAGACGAGAAGGAATTTTCTGTATAGGTGGGATTTGCAGGGCCGTGCCTGCGTCCAATGGATTAGAATTAACAGTAAGTAGTAGTTTTTAAAACGATTATAAGGCGATGAAAAAGTTCTTATTTCTGTACTTTGTTCTTTTTACAATGATCACTTCATGTGACATTATAGATAATCCAATTGTGGATTATGGAATTGGATATAGAGAAGATCTATACGGCTCGGCACCCACATTCGGTCCAGCTACAAATTCATGGCGCAACGTTCTACTCGAGGATTTTACAGGTCACGATTGCGGAAACTGTCCTGATGCACATGTGGTGGCCGACGAAATTCTTGCCAACAATCCAGGGCGAGTTGCTGTAGTTTCGATTCATGCCGGTCCTTTGGCTGAACCACTTCTACCGGATTTCCCAAATGATTACCGAACGACGGAGGGAGAATTTTACTTCGCTCAGTTGTCATTTCAAGTGAATCCAATTGGCCGAGTGAGCAGAGAAGGAGGCGCTTCTAATATTTGGAGCCATGCTCAATGGACTGCTGAAGCCATCAATCAGATGAACGATGCACCTGCAGTTGTATTGCAAATGGAGTTGGACATGGATACTGTACTTGGTAATTTAAATATTCATGTGTACGATCAGTGGCTGCAAGCTTCAAGTGGAAACCAAAACCTAGTCTTGCTTATTACAGAGGGTCCAATCATTGGTCCTCAGCTTGAGTACACCCCAGAGGCCATAATCCATGAAGATTATGAACACAAGCACATGCTGAGGGCAGCTATTTCAGGGCCAGATGGTCTTTCAATTGCAAATAGTCCTGTGCAGGGAGAAGCGGGTACTAGTAGTTACACCTATGAATGGAATAGCAATTGGAAGTGGGGAAAATCTTACGTCGTAGCCTTTGTGGTAAATGCAAGTAATGGAGAAGTTCTCAATGTTATTGAAAAGAAGATATATGAATAAAATTCTCCACTTCGCCCTTTTTGTGATCTGCATTTTTTTTCGTGCGGAGTTATATTCTCAGGTCGATTTTCAAGGGGGTATTCGTGGAGGTTTAGTTTCAAGTCAAGTCAGTGGCGATGGTCTTGCGGGTTGGAATAAGTTTGGTGGTGCAGCAGGCGCCTTTGTGCAAATGGGTTTCAATGAAAGGAGTTCAGTATCCTTCGAAATTCTATATGCGAATAAGGGAAGTCGAAAACCTGCAAACGCGGATAACGATGATTTCAATACTTTCACAATGAAGTTGAATTACATTGAAGTTCCTATCACATACAATTATAGGCGAAATAATGTTCAGTTTGATTTGGGCCTATACGCAGGTGTACTCACAGGATCCGAAATTGAATTTAATGAAGCGAATTACTCCATTGAGCCGGCCTTTAACACCACAGATATTGGGGCTTTGGGAGGAGTGCATTGGCTCGCAAGCGAAAAACTTTCGTTCATTTTAAGGGCTTCATCTTCAATTCTGCCGATTCGTCCAGCGCCAAACCCGGTTCAAAAGTTTAGTTATTACGAGCAAGGTCAATACAACCAAGCTCTTTATTTATTGATTGGTTATTCATTTTGACGGCGAACATTTTCCTTCTCATTCTCTTGTAATACTTCTAATCCGAGAGAAAAAGATGTTGAGGTTCTAATTTTTGCTACCTTCGTAATCGTGAAAAGGCTTTTTATATATCTTCTTATTGTGTCTGTTACCTTTTCCATGACAGATTTCGATCAGTTACTCAGCGTGCCTGAACTATTCAGTCATTACTTAGAGCACAAGGAGGAAGAAGAGGATTTGTCGTTTATCGAGTTTATACACGCTCATTATTGTCCTGAGCACAAACATTGCGGACATGAGACCGAAGATTCAGGGACATTTCCCTATCAAAAAGTAGATTCAAGTATATACACATCTCTATGTATAAGTGAGGTGAATGAGGAGATCAGATTTTACAGTTTTTCATCTTCATTTACTTCGAGCGCATGTCACATCGAGCAATTCTGCTCTGAATTGTACACAGATATTTGGCAGCCCCCAAAACTCGTTTCGTAAAGGGTCCTGTATAGGGCTCTTGGGTTTGAGATGTTAGTTTGGAAAGATCGCTCCTCGTTGGGTTAATCTGAATTTGCTTCTCCTGTGGTGCATCGGAACCAACTATTTCGGGTGTACTAACTGTGTTCAACAAATAATTTTTACTGCCCTATGCTGAATCGATTAATACGGTTCTCATTAGCCAATCGAATGTTTGTGGTGGCTACCGCTGCATTTGTAATGGTTTATGGAACGATTACAGTAATCAATTTACCGGTCGATGTGCTTCCCGATCTCAATAGACCGCGGGTTACAATTTTTTTAGAGGCTAATGGCATGGCACCGGAGGAGGTTGAAACTATTGCCGTAACTCCGGTAGAAGTTGCAATGAATGGAGCCCCGGGTGTAAAGTCTGTGCGGTCGAGCAGCGCCGTTGGACTCGGCCTCATTTATGTGGATTTCGATTGGGGTATGGATATATACATGGCCCGTCAGATGGTTTCAGAAAAATTACTTACGGTTGATTTGCCCGAAGGAATTAAACCTATCATGGGTCCAGTAAGCTCTATCATGGGGCAGATTATGAATGTTTCTGTGAGCGGCGATAGTACATCTGCTTCCGATTTGAGAACACTTGCGGACTTTACCATTCGCAGGAGATTGATGAGTATTAAAGGAGTTTCTCAAGTGATCTCCATTGGAGGCGACAGAAAGCAATTTCAGGTATTGCTTTCTACTTCAAAGATGAAGCAATTCAATCTAACGGTAGATGAAGTGGAGTATGCTATGCAAAGGAGCAATCTGAGCACAACGGGTGGTTTTTTTGATCGTTATGGAACAGAAGTACTCATTCGCACAGTCGGATGGATTTCGAATGTGGAGGATGTAAAGCAAATAGTAGTTGCATACCGAGAAGGAATTCCCATTTTGCTAAACCAAGTTGCCATAGTTGAGTTTGGCGCAGCGATTAAGAGAGGAGATGGAAGTCTCAATGGAAGACCATCGGTTATTCTCACTGTAGAAAAGCAGCCGAGTGGCAATACAGTGGAAATTACGGACGAAGTGACAAGGGCTTGCGAGGAATTGAAGGCTTCGTTACCCGCTGATGTGAAATTGAATCCCACCATTTTTCAGCAAAAAGATTTTATAACCAATTCCATCACCAATGTCGAACATGCTCTGCGCGATGGTTTCATATTGGTAGTGATTATTCTGTTTTTATTCCTTTTGAATTTTAGAACAACGATCATTACCCTAACTGCAATCCCACTGTCGATAGTCATTACGGCAATTATTTTCAAAGCCTTTGGAATTTCGATTAATACTTTAACCCTAGGAGGACTGGCAATAGCTATTGGAGAGTTGGTAGATGATGCGATTGTAGATGTCGAAAATGTTTTTCGAAGATTGAAGGAAAATCAGAAATTAGATAAACCACGCCCAACAATGAGAGTGGTTTACGAAGCGAGCAGTGAAGTCCGAAATTCAATTGTATATGCCACTATAATTGTTGTCTTGGTATTTCTCCCTCTATTTTGGTTAGAAGGAATGGAAGGCAGGATTTTTGCTCCATTAGGCATTGCATATATCACTAGTATTGTTGCCTCCTTGGTTGTTTCACTTACAGTTACTCCTGCCTTATGCTCTTATTTACTTACACGATTCAAAAAGGGTAAAGAAGAAAGAGAAAGTGCTTTAGTCCGCTGGCTGAAAAATCAGGAAAGACGAACATTGAATTGGGCTTTCAACAAGACGCGTTTCGTTATTGGAATTTCTATTTTATTGGTAGCAGGTTCTCTGGCGTCGATTCCGTTTTTTGGAACAGAATTTCTTCCTCCATTTAATGAAGGTTCATTCACGGTAAATCTATCGGCACCATCGGGAACATCACTCGAGGAAAGCAATAGAATTGGCACCATTGCGGAGAACCTCATTCTCAAAGTTCCGGAAGTTGAATTTGCCAGCAGGCGAACAGGGCGCGCTGAACTAGATGAACATACAGAACCTGTTTCAAACTCTGAAATCGACATTAAACTTCGCGAGAATATTGAACGATCAAGGCTTGAGGTGATAGCAGACATACGCATGGAGGTTTCAGTTTTGAAGGGTGTTACAATAAACATTGGCCAACCTATTTCGCACAGAATAGATCATCTATTAAGTGGCGTCAGGGCTCAAGTAGCTATTAAGTTGTTTGGAAATGAACTAACCGAAATGAGAACCACTGCAGGTAAGATTGCAGAAACGATTTCGACTGTACCCGGGGTCGTAGATGTTCAAGTGGAAAGACAGGTAATGATTCCACAATTGCTTATTCGATTGCGCAGAGAGGACTGCGTGCAATATGGAGTGCAAGTGGGGAAGGTTGCTGAAGATTTGGAAATATTCTATAATGGGAAAGTTCAATCGCGGATTTTCGATGGCCAGAAGTCATTTGATTTTGTTTTGAGAGCAGAACAAGATGAACGTGTGAATTTAGACAACATCAGAAATTCTCTTGTTCATAATATCAATGGTGAGTTGATTCCATTGCAACAAATTGCTGACATCGAATATGCAAGTGTTCAAAATAGTATTTCGCACGAAAATTCTCAGCGTAAAATTAATATTAGTTGTAATGTTCAGGATAGAGATTTGGGCAGTGCGGTTCAAGAATTGCAGGCAAAACTGAAATCCGAAGTGAAGTTGCCGGATGGAGCCTACATTGTATACGGAGGGCAGTTTGAAAGTCAACAGAGTGCTTCCAAGACTATTTCACTGCTTAGTATAGTTGCATTGCTCGGAATCTTCATGGTCCTGTATCACCATTTTAAGTCGTGGAAACTGGCATTGCAGATCATGATAAACATTCCTTTAGCACTGGTTGGAAGTGTTCTGGCGGTGGCTATTACAGGTGGAACATTTAGCATCGCAACGATGGTAGGTTTTATCACCTTAACAGGTATTGCATCGAGAAATGGGATTATGATGATTTCGCATTATATCCATTTGATAGAACATGAGGGAGAGGAATTTTCCAAAAAGATGATTATGCGTGGATCATTGGAAAGATTGGTTCCGGTGATGATGACCGCACTGGTGGCGGCTCTTGCCCTTATACCCCTCACCCTTGATAAACAAGCTCCTGGAAAGGAAATACTCTATCCCGTTGCAACAGTTATTTTGGGTGGTTTGATTTCATCAACACTACTCAACATGGTTGTAATTCCAACTGTCTTTTGGAGGTACGGCGAAGCTTCGTTAAAACAGTATTTCGAGAAGAAGAAAGAACATATAGAAAATTTTAACACCGACGAACATGAAGCGTAATTCGGAAGCATCAAAAGTGTTATGGCCCTTATGTTTTGTGGCCTTCACATCATTCTTTTCGGTTCAGACTTTCAGTCAAGTTATCACTTTGAGTGAAGCAAAATTGAAGGCTGAGCAGAGCAGTGCACTTGTTCAATCTGCTTTGTTAGAGTTGGAGTCGAATAGAGAAATGGAAGGAACAGCTTTTAATTTGTATCAGCCGCAATTGCTGTTGCAAGCACCGACCGGAAATTTTTATACGATTGGTGTTCAACAGAACTTTGATTTTCCCTCTGTGTACTCCGCTAGAAAGAGTGTACTAAAAAGTGAAACAGATCGATCTGAAATAGAGGCTGAATCGACTAAACGAGAGGTTCGTTATAAAATTGGCGACTTATACATTCATTGGCAAACACTTGAATCGTTGAGTGATTATTATGGAAAACAACAGAACGATTTTTTAGAAATACGCAATGCGGCGGTCCGCAGTTTTGAAGCGGGTGAAATAGATCTCCTAGAAAAATCTTTTGCGGAGTTAAAATATCTTGAGGCCACACGAATCTTCGGTGCTCATAAATCTCAACGAGATGCAGTGAAACGATCCTTGGTGGGTTATTTGGGACTATTGGAAGGCGCTGTGTGTGATACATTGGGTAAAAACATGCAACTGGTGGCGTGGAGTACTAATGCATGGCGCTCGGCGTTGGTGGAGCTTGCCATGGCTGATGTGAAATTGAGCGAGGGTAAATTTAAATTACTCAAAAGGCAGAATCTACCCGGGTTCTTCGTGGGATATATGAATCAAGGCGAAAGAAGTTCAGCATTTGAAAATAGATTGAATGCCGGAGTTTCTATTCCACTTTGGTTTTGGCATACAGGAGCATCCAAGAGATCGGCTAAGCTTATTTTGGAAAAGTCTCAAAGGGATCTTGAAGCTGTACAAATTGAAGTTAATCAGCAATTTCAGATTGCTACAGGGAGGCACGATGCTTTGGTGCAATCAATCCTTATGATGAAGGGTGAGAGTCTTCCCTTGGCATCTCAGTTAATCAATAATGCCGGCAGAATGTATGAGGCGGGAGAAATTTCTCTGTCAGAATACATTCGAATGAGAAGCGATGCAGCTCAAACGGAATTGTCATATATACAGCAATTACAGGAATTATTGCAAACGCAAAATCAATTACAATTCATTACAGCAATACAATGAAAATATTACTTTTCTTATTGATATTTATACCTGTGCCAATGTTTGCGCAGGACGATCATGATCACAGTCACGGTGGACACGACCATTCTTCCGAAGCGATGGAAGAGTCGCCAAAATTGAGGAGAATTGCCGAATCTACATCGTCAAAGTACGAAGTGGTGATTAGTTATGGAGACGTTCACTCGAACGAAGAATCTACACTAAATATCTTTATCAGTGACATGGAGACCAATGCAGCCTTAGATAGTTTGAATATCACATTGAGATGCCCGGATATGAATAACAAGGGTTTCGAACTAAAATCTAAAGAAAAGGGTTTTTATGAATTCAAGGTTTCTTTTCCAAAGGATGGGTACTATGATTTTCATGTTGATCTAGATGGACCAAAGGGCAGTGCTACTTTGGTTCTGAGAGATGTGGTTGTGGGTGGCCACACACATGATGAAGCTGAGCACACGGACACAGAGGCATGGTACAAAAATCCATGGGTTGCTTTTTTGGGTGGTGTAGTGCTCATGTTACTTGTGTTCTTTTTTATCAATAGGGCAAAAGGTCGGAGAACATTGGTTGTAATGATTATTTTTATGGTTGTGAGCTCTCGAGAGGCGTTATCTCCGGCTTTAATGCAGGCACAAGACGATGGACACGACCACAGTCATGGGGCTAGTTCAAATGCAAAAAGTTTGTTGACAGATGAATTTTCGATACAAAAGGAGACACAGTTTTTATTCGAAATTCTAACGTCGAGGATACGCTCCGATTCTTTTAAGCCAGCGCGAAAGATTATGGGAAGAGTCATTGCAGCTCCAAATGGTTTTGCTGAAGTTCATGTTTCTCAAACCGCACAGATCGAATCGGTAAATGTGAAAGTAGGGCAAAGGGTAGAGAAGGGTCAATTGTTGGCCACGGTAAAACTATTGACTGATGCAGCTTCTCAAACATCGTTTCAAGCTGCATTGCATGAGGCAGAGTTTGAATATGCGGCAGCAAAAAAGGAAGTGGATCGTTTAAAATTGATCAGTGACATCGCAAGCAAGAAACAACAGGAGGAGGCTATGAAACGTTTTCAAATTGCCGATGAGAATCGGAAATTGCTTGCTTCAGGTGGTTCAAGATCCATGATATTGAAAGCACCCATTGCTGGCGTAGTAGAACCTTTTTCAGTTTCTCCGGGTGGGTCAGCGCAAGCGGGCGAACTACTTTTCAGTGTATCTAATTCTGCTCATGTTTTAATTGAAGCACAAGTTTTTGACGGAGACATGGAAGCGGTGCGCAACGCAACTGGATTTATGGCTCAATGTACGGATGCGAGAATGTCCAGCGTTAAATTGGATGGCGTAGTCGAAAGATTGAATCCGGTGAATCAATCTCAAGTGGTAATATTTAGTTTGGATAACGCTGAGGGAATTTTACAAATTGGAGAATTCGTTTCAGTTTTTGCCTTGGAAAGTGGTGCTAGCGGAAATCAATATGTGCCGAACGCCGCCATGAATGAGATCAATGGAAAACCGGTAGTTTTTGTGAAGGAAAGCGCAGAAAAGTTTCGAATCGAGTACGTTTCAATCGGGAGAGACAATGGCTTATACACAGAGATTTTGAATGGACTCAATGAGGGAGAACTTGTAATAACAGGAGGCTCATATCAAATGAAAATGATATTTTTGAATCAATAAGGATTTTGATAAAAGGAACTTACATTTAACCCGAATCATGCGCTGGAGATATCGGAATTCATCGGTCGAACTATTACTTTGTTCCATCGTATAGATTCGAGAATCCCGCAACGCATTAACCTCAATATGCTTCCAATGCGCAATGCAAGATTAAATTATACATTATGAAAAGGATGAAGTACGTAGTTTTATTATTTGGCGCTATTCTATTCGCATCTTGTGGGGAGAATACAAATGCAGGCGCAGACACAGTTCCAGCCGGAGAAACTGAAACCCACGAGCATGCCGACGGCGAAGAGCATGATGGACATGTTCACTCAACTTATTACACTTGCACCGATCACCAGGATGTACACGAACACGAGTCAGGAAAATGCCCGAAGTGTCAAAAGGACTTAATAGCGATGGAGGAAGAGGCTCATGAAGGTCATGAACACCACACCTATTACTCTTGCTCGGAACATACCGAAGTGCACGAGCATGAGGCTGGTAAGTGTCCGAAGTGTCAAAAGGATTTAATAGCGATGGAGGAAGAGTCGCACGATGATCACGAAGGTCGTGAACACCATTCTTACTATACATGCTCAGAGCATACGGATGTGCACGAACATGAGGCAGGTAAATGTCCAAAGTGTTCGAAAGATTTGGTTGAAAAGAAGGAGTAAACCGAAATCATTTAATGGTGCATTTTTGAGTCGGTCATACAGCATTGTGCGTCTCTCGAGATCAATTGGATTTCGATATCCCTTTGCGAAAAAGTAGGAATTTGTACCTGAACGCATTATTCAATTTTTTGGAAAAACAAAACCGCCTCAGTGGGCGGTTTTATTTTGAGTTGTATTCAAAAGATGTATCTACAATTTCTCAAATTCCTTGAACAATGGTTTTTCCATTTTGTCTACTGCTGCTTTCCACAAGACCCAATCGTTTTGAAGAAGTTGATTGACTTGTTCAACAATTTTGTCTGTTTCTTGCTCAAGTTTGCTCACGGCAATTTCAGCATTCCCTCCCGGTCTAGAGGATCCCGTGTCAATATGCGAAAACGACGACCACATGATATCTGAGTATCGTGTTTCTAAGTCTGAAATCCCCTTTACTCCATCCGGGGTCATGTATAATGCTTCAATCGCTTTAATGCGAGTAGCTATTGAATCAGCCTTAGAAAGCAAATCCTTTTTAAGACTGTCGTTTACATTGGTCAGACTCTTTTTCACCAAATCAATTGTCTTTTTTGCTGTTTTCAACTGCTCGAATCCTTTGTCGGCGCGTTCCACACTTTGTTTAATGCGATTGTAAAGTCTCATATGATCCGCTTGTGCTTCAGTATTAAATGGAATCCTCGGATCGTTGTGTACCACCACTTCTGTGGAATCCCTATTTCCTTGATAGTCGAATACAACTTTATATTTTCCAGGAACCACTGATGGACCATTGCCGGGCTCTTCCATTTCTTCCGGATTTCGTTCTCTGCGACTTGGCCAGTTAAAACCTTTTGTATCGAAATGCCAATTCAACCTGTTCAGTCCGGTATCTGGTTCATGTTCGAAACTGCGAAGCGTATCGCCGCTCATAGACAGAATAGTGATTTTTGTTTTTTTCTCCTTTTTTTCTTTTTTGTCTTTTTCGTCTTTTTCGTCTTCTTTCGTTTCAGATGGCTCCACGGCAGCTTCTTTTTTCTTGGAAGAATTTGAGCTGTTATTGTCTTTTTCCTTCTTTTCCGGGTCTACGGTGAAGTGATATTGCAGGAGCACTCCCGACCCTTTGTTATCGCCGGTATAGTGATGATCTGCTGGGAAACGTTGTCCACGAGGTCTAGTGTATTTAGCCATATATGCATCTGGAGAGTCGTATACATGAATTTTCTTTTTGAGAATATCCGGACCCAACGAAGCGAGATCGCGCAATGGTTGAATGGCATCCATCACAAATGCAGCTCTTCCAAAGGTGCCTATAACCAAATCATCTTCCCGTTCTTGAATCTTCAAATCTTGTGTAGCCACGGATGGATAGTTTTCGGTCCATTGGGTCCAATTGATTCCCCTATCAATCGAAACATATAGCCCATTCTCTGTACCCAAAAAGAGAAGGCGTGGCTCTTTGTGATCCTGAGCTATGCTAAGACAATGCCCATTTACTTTCTTTTCATCCACTAAATTTTTCCATGTGGTTCCCCCATCAGCGGAATAGAAGAGATACGGTTTCCAGTCGTTTTGACGATAGTTGTTCACTACTACAAACACTTCTTTATTGTTCGAAGGACCGAGAACTACCTGACTTATCCAACCATTTTTAGGCCAACCCGTAATGCCTTTCGAGATATTTTTCCATGTTTTTCCTTTGTCTTTTGTCAATTGAAGATTGCCATCATCCGTACCCACCCAAATGGTACTTGCATCTTTATGGTCTGGGCAAATGGAAATGATGGTACAGTAATTTTCTGCCGCTGTGGCATCAATCGTTAGTCCACCACTTTGAGCTTGATTGAGTTTGTTGGTGTCGTTTGTTGTTAGATCCGGTGAAAGCAATTTCCATGATAGCCCTCTATCGGAACTGTAATGCAAAAATTGACTTCCAAAATAAACCCCTTCTGCAAGATGCGGGTCAATACCAATGGCAGCATTCCAATTGTATCGAAGATCGATAGTATCCGGATGTTCTGGTCTTACAAATCGATTTTCTCCTGTTTCTGAATCAATGTGCATCACATTACCTCCTTGCGACATGGCATATAGATATCTCGAATCTTTCGGATAGGGGACTACATCAAAACCATCGCCAAATGCGACCTCTAGCCAATCTTCATCGCGTATTCCATCTTCATGCCATACATAGCCAGGTCCTTTCCAACTTCCATTGTCTTGCATACCTCCATATACATGGTAAGGTATATCATTATCTACATTGATGTGGTAGAATTGTCCGAGTGGTAGGTTGTTTACGAACTGCCAATTAGCACCTCCATCGCGCGAAATATTTAAGCCACCATCGTTTCCTTCTATCATGAATTTTGGATTTGTGTCACTAATCCAAAATGCATGGTGATCAGGGTGAACGCCCCAATATGGAAGTACAGTGCCCCAAGTTTTTCCCCCGTCAATACTTTCGCTAAAAATGCTGTGCAAATAGAAGAGATGGTTTTCGTTTAATGGATCAACATAAATTTCGTGATAGTAAAAAGGCCTATCGTCAACGCCTTCTTTTGTTACGAGCGACCAGGAAAATCCACCATCAGCAGATTTATATAGGCCCGTGTTTTTACATTCAATGAGGGCATAGATCACTTTTGGATTAGATGGAGCAATGGCCAAACCAATTCTGCCAAGTTCTCCTTCGGGTAGTCCATTTTTTTCTGTGAGCTTTGTCCATTTTTTTCCGCCATCTAAAGTCATGTGAAGTCCACTTCCCTTTCCGCCACTATTGAAGAAATATGGCTTTCGACCAAATTCCCACATCGCTGCAAAAAGTTTATTCGGATTTCTTGGATCTATAACGAGGTCTGCGCAGCCGGTGGAGTCATTTACGTACAAGGATTTTATCCAGTTTTTTCCGCCATCTTCTGTTTTGTATACACCTCTATCTGGATTGGGTCCCCACACCGAACCGGGGCAACCGGCAAAGACGTTGTTGCCATTTGAAGGATCGACAATTACACGATGAATGGTTTTAGTCTTTTCGAGGCCTGCAATGTTCCAATTGCGACCAGCGTCTATACTTTTATAAATGCCGGCTCCGCTTGTATGCGAATTTCTTGGATTGCCTTCTCCTGTTCCGGCCCATATTACATCAGGATTGGAGGAATCTATGGCCACAGACCCTATACCTTGTAAGGGCTGTTTGTCGAAAATGGGAGCCCAAGTAGTTCCTCCATTTTCACTTTTCCATAATCCACCCGAGGCTGTACCCACATATATAGTATTGGGATCATTGTCCAAGGCATCTATTGCAGTTACCCTGCCGCTTGTTACCGCTGGGCCAATCGATCGCATCGATAAATCTTTCAACTGGTCAGTTGGAATGCGCTGTGCGCTGCTGGAAATAGAAAGTAGTAGAGAGATTAAAAGAATAAGGGAACTTTTCATAGAAGTGCTAATGTGGTTTCGACGAAGTACTAAGACAATTGCGCTAAGGAAATGTTTCTGTCCTTTCCAACCAAAATATTTTTGTTGAAAGGCAATTATGGAGGTTTTTATGGTCTATATTTTATCGCGCATTGCGCATTTGAAGCATCTTGAGGTTAATGCGCTGCGGGATTCCCGAATCTACACGATGGAATAAAGTAATAGTTCGACCTATGAATTCCGATATCTCCATCGCGTGATTCGGGTTTATCCATTCTGATTATTAAATAGTCCATGCTGCACTGCGCATCGGAAGTTTTTTTGGGTAATGCGCTGTAGCATCTTGCATGCATGAAGTGGTAAATGCCGTCAAAGTAGCTGTTATAGACCAATGGAGTGAAATGGAATTGGACTATTACAGATACATAAACCCAAATCACGCGATAGAAAAATTGCACCCTAATTTTGCCGATGAATGCAGTATTCTATCGCTTAGATTCGAGAATCCCGCACGCATTCTACAAAAATTGCCCTAATGCGTAATGCGGGATAAACGATATTGGACAGTGAATTCATGATTATCAGGCCTATTAAAGTTTTGGCTAGGGCTTAAATCATTCTCTCGTTCGGTACAAAAACGGAAAGAACTAGAGCTTACTGCATGGCAATTTACACCAGTTTCTTTTTTTTAGTAGTCCAAAGTATTTTATAATCTTGAATTGGTAAATAACTTGTGGTAGCTCTTAATTGGCTTGACCCCCTATTATTCGGACAATTTCGCTGTTGAGCAAATTTAATACAAAATTGTGACTTCTTTTGTAACGCAAGAAGCGACCGACGGCGACGTGTAAACGGTCGTCTCATGGTTGTAAGCGAAGGAAGTCATTTCTCCGCTTTTTCTTTTTAAATGGTTGCCCTTCGCGCGAATTATTTTTGCAAGAAGCTCCCTCTGGCTCAGAATGCCGGGTATCTCATAAAGTGGGTATCATAATTTGATTTTCACACCCTTCTTGGGGACAATACATGAAGGCACCAAATCATTTTCCCTTGCTTTTCGGAAAATCTCAGGTGGTAATCCTTTGGTTGATGTATGTGTTCTGTTCTGATTATAGTTCTTGTAAAATACACGCAAGCGATTTTTTAGGGAGTCAAGATCAAAATGCTCACGCTCAACTGAAGCGCTCATTGTAGCATGAAAGCTTTCGATGTAACCATTTTCCTGAGGAGTGTACGGATGAGTATATAGATGTTTGATGCCATTGTTTTTGAAGAATTCCTTGATCAAATCGGCTACAAACTGTGGGCCATTGTAGCTTATGACAACAAGGGCGATGTCCGAGCTGGCACGACCTGCTGGCTCAAGATGTTGTTGGATGATTATTTCCCATAGCTGCCGTACTTCTACAGCCCGAACAGAGTATCCAGTGAAACGGTCAAGGACCTCCCTGGTAAAAGTATCAATAACGCTTAGGGTATATG
>JAWXBG010000039.1:0-17570 GCA_034439875.1 Flavobacteriales bacterium | reverse complement strand
CGGAATTGGAATATTACAGATACATAAACCCAAATCAAGCGATAGAAAAATTGCACCCTCATTTTGCCGATGAATGCAGTAATCTATCGCTTAGATTTGAGAATCCCGTACGCATTCTACAAAAATTGCCCGAATGCGTAATGCGGGATAAACGGTATTAGCACTTCATAGCGAATCCCAATGCGGATTCTGGGATAATTTATAGTTTGGTCAAAACGTGAGAGAGGTTTTTAGAGGTTCCCAATAGCCAAATCCACCACCTCTTTTCCAATTAAACTTCCAATGGCCACTCCCATGCCACCCATGCGAACAGCCGCATACAAGTTGGGCGATATCTCCTCAACAATTGGTTTCTTGCTAGCCCCAAGTCCCATGATGCCACTCCACCGATAATCGATGGTAAAATCATTCTCAGGTAGAACTACTTCTCGAAGCGTTTCTTCTAGTTTTTCTTGAATGATAGGTGTGAGACCAAACTCCCATGTTTCCTCATTTTGCTTGTCCAAGTTTCTAAAGCCTCCTATCAAAACCCTGTTTCCAATGTGGCGGAAATAAACATATCCCCTATCAAGATGAAAAGCCCCATTAAAAGAGAGTCCTGAAATTTCTGATGTCACAAGCACTTGATTTCTTGCAGGTACAACAGGAAGATGTGGAAGAATTTGAGCAGCCAAACCATTGGTACAAACAATAACTTTTCCTATCTTAAAGGCTGCACCCTCAGTAAAACAAATGACTCCATCAGTAGTGCTTTCCAAGGCATCAATGTTTAATCCATGAAGTATTCTTACCCCTGAATCAGAGGCTAGATCCCACAATCTGCTGATCATCTCACCCGTATCGATCAGACCTTCCAAGTCATTCGCAATGGCATGACGCACTCCCCTGAATCGCCAATTCTGACTATTTACATCAATTTTCCGATAGACTTTCTGAGTTCCAGTGAACGGGAACATTCGTTTGTTCAAGTATTCCAGTTTCGCTTCGCATTGCTCAAAAAGTTGCTCATCACCCTCTCTGAAAAGTTCGAATCCACCTGTGTTTTCGAAACCCAATTCCTCTTCGCCAACCATCGTCCTGAGATTCTCCAGACCTCGAATCCGTTTCTCGATGGTTTCAAATACCTCTTCCTCTGGAATTCGAGTTAAATCATCTAAAATTTCACTCGGACTTCCAAAACAAGCGAAACCAGCATTTTTGGTACTCGCACCTGCCGAGAAAACATCCCTTTCTACAAGCGCCACGCGGAGTGTAGCATCTTTTCTTTTGGCAGAAATTGCAGCACTTAGACCAACAATTCCACCTCCAATTATCAATACATCAATATTTGTCAAAAAAGATCGTTGTTCCCAATAACTAAATCTCATATTTTTACGTTTTTAGTACTTCAAGCGCAAACTGCGAGTGCCAAATTCAGAACCTACAATGAATAGCCAAATGTTCATCTCTTTCCGGAACCTACTCATTTTCTTGTTGATGAGCACGGCCTTTTCTGCCATTGGTCAGAATGAAACCTACTCCATTGAAGGCCAGGTGAAGGACAAAAATACTCTGAAAAAGCTTGAACTGGCTCAAGTACGCGTACTCCAAAATGGTGCAGAATTTGACGTCTATGATTGCGGAGGTTCCGGTCGATTCAAGTTTGATCTTCCTCTGGGTTATGTCTATGACATCACCTGCAGCCGCTCGGAATACGTCCAAAAAATCATTCGAATAGACACTAAAAATATTCCACTAGAAGACCGCGAAGGTGGTTTTATCAGTCAAACAGACTTTTTTCTATTTAAAAATGTAGAAGGTTTCAACCTCGACATATTGAAGGAACCTGTGGGTAAAGCCTCTTTCGATGCCCAAAAAAATGATGTGGTTTGGGATGAAGATTACATAGCTCGTCAATCGGCCAAAATAGAAGCGGAATTCAAACGACTCGAAGATCTTGCTAAAAACATGGGCAAGATGCAAGCTGAATTTGATGATTTAATGCTAAAAGGAGGTCAGAAAATGATCGAGAAGAAATATCAAGAGGCAATGGACAAATTCGGTGCTGCCAAGAGAATATTTCCAGACAATAAAGATGCAATTGCAAAATACGACGAAGCTAAAAGATTGTTTGATGAAGAACAATCCGGAAAAGAACTTGAAGCCCGATACAAGAAATATTGTGATGATGGCGACAAGGCCATTGCTTCTAAAAACTGGCAACAAGCCAAGAATCAGTTTACCGAAGCACTTAACTTAAAGCCAACCGAAAGACTTCCAAAAGATCGCCTTGCAGATATAGATAAAGCACTTGCACTAGAGGCAAATAGGGCGGATTACGATAGGGTAATGGCAGATGCTGACGCAAAATTCAACAATAAGGACTACGCCGTTTGTATCAAAAAATATCAAGAAGCATCCAAATTAATGCCCGCCGAATCTCGTCCACGAGATAGAATTGCCGAAGCGCAAGCCGCTTTGGATGCCATGCTCTCGGATGAAGCCAATCGTCAGAAAATGGAGCAGCGCTACAAAGATCTTCTCAGCATAGGAGAGCGCAATACCAAAGACAAGGAATACCGGCAAGCAATTACAAACTTTGAGGAGGCTAGTGCTCTGAAACCGGATGAGCAATTGCCTAAAGATAAAATTACCGAACTTGAGAAGCTTTTGGCAGATATGGCTGCAAAGCAAAAAGAACTCGATGCCTTGGCTAGTGATAATTCTGAAAAGGAAAGAATACAAAAAGAGTTTGATGCAAGGATAAAACAGGGCAATACTCTTTTCGGTGCGAGTGATTTGGAAAAAGCAAAAGCAGAATTTGTTGCTGCACTTGATTTGAAACCTTCTGAAAAATATCCGAAGGCGAAAATCACCGAGATTGATCAAATGCTTGCCGACTTAGCTTCGAAAAAAGACGAAAATGATACTGCCGATGCTCTGCGAAGAGCTGAAGAAGAAAGGCTTGCACGTGAACAAGCTGCAAGGAATGATAAAGAAGATCAACTAGCTAGAATTGAAGCAGAACGCCAAGAGCGCATTGAAAAAGAGCGAATGGAACGTGAAGCGGCAGCGGACGAAAAAGCAAAGAAAGATGCCCTTAATCGGGAGAAAGGTGAGAAATTCAATCAGGTTGACCGCTCCACCGAAGATGAAGTAGAAAAGTACTATCGTCAAGCTGCAGAGAGTGCCGAAAAATCGAAATTCACTGCTGTTCACCAGCAACATGAGGATTACCTTGCATTTCGCCAGGATAAGGAAGCGGAACAGGACTCCGGTCAGTCCGAAAGTGTTGAAGCCGTAAATACGCAAAAGGACCAATTGGTTAATGTTTATAGAAATGGCCAAGGAGTAACTCTTCAAAATGAGCGAAGAGCAATTGAAACGAAGCAGAGGGTTGAACAAAATACGCTCGACTATCAAACCGCGGCAGAGAGAACGAGAGAAACAAAAGTAGAAAAGGTAGAGGAAGAAAAAAGTGCTCAGTCCAGGCTTATCGAAAATGACCGAGTTCGTTTAGCATCCATTGCCGAAACAGAAGTGAAAAAAGATAACTTTTCAGCCCAGAGAGAAATGTATTCGAGCAAAGGAGATGCATCGAGAAAAAGCAATATTTACGATGTAGACAAGGATAAGAAATTTCAAAGTGATTCAAAGAACGAAGGAGAAAGAGTGCGTGAAGAAAATATAGTTGAAGTGACCGAAATAAGAGAAAGAGCAGCGACTCAAGCCGCAGACGTAAAGTCTGCTGCGGATGTTCGTCTCGAAGGTTCATCCAGAGAAGTGGAACAGCAAAAAGAAACTGCTTCATCAATAGGAGAAGGAAAAGAAATCATCAGACAAAATAA
Source organism: Flavobacteriales bacterium (assembly GCA_034439875.1). Taxonomy (GTDB): domain Bacteria; phylum Bacteroidota; class Bacteroidia; order Flavobacteriales_D; family Sanyastnellaceae; genus JAWXBG01. The sequence continues at coordinate 13,743 of JAWXBG010000039.1, read as the reverse complement.
AGTTTCTGAGATTCAACAAAAGAAAGAAGACATTGAGATGCAAACTATAAGTCGAGATGCTGATGCTTCGGCAAAGGCCTTTGAAAAAAGATCCGATTTATTCTCAAAAAATCCCGGTCGTGAAAAAGAGGCATCTGAATATCCAATGCTACCGGGTACTGAGAACCTACCGCAAGGTGTTACCGAAACTTCTTATGAGTTGCCAAATAAAACAGTAATAGAACGGACTGTAAAAATTGGCAACAAAGTAGATCAGTATAAAAAAGTTGTTTCGAAGTATTCGATCTATTACTTCAAAAACGACAAGCCTATTACTGAGAACACTTGGAATAGTGAAACACTTGATATTGGAGATAAATAGGAGATGTCTTTGAAGATAGGTCTAATAAATGGCCCTAATCTCAACCTTTTGGGGTCTAGGGAAAAAGATATCTACGGATCTCAGTCTCTAGCGGATTTACAAGCAATATTATCGAAAGATTTCCCCGAAGTAGACTTCACTTTCTTCCAAAGCAACGTTGAGGGTGAGCTGATAGATTGTATTCAGAAATTAGGAGAAACTTGTGGTGGAATTGTAATCAACCCCGGCGGATACTCTCATACTTCGGTGGCTATCGCCGATGCCATTGCTTCTATAAAATGTCCTGTTGTAGAAGTTCATATTTCGAATATTCACAGCCGCGAAGCATATCGGCATCATTCCATTACCGGATCGAAATGCGTGGGTGTAATAACCGGCTTGGGTTTTGACGGATACTCAGTAGCCGTTAAATTTCTGAGTAAAAATTAATTGACTAATCTATCGTGAAATTTTACCGAATTCACTGATTGCGTGTTCTACCATTCTGGTCAATTTAGCTGCGTCATTTTCGCTTAGTTGTTTGCCGAATTGTAATCTCCTGCCGCTGTAGCTGAATCCAATTCTTTCGCCACCTAAAACCCAAAAACTCTGATCTAAAAAAGCGAAAAAATTTGTTGGACTCTTTTTTATTAGTCCCAACTTAAAAATATTTGGCATCAAGAAAATTTGATTTTTCCCGCGTTTCCAAAATGCGTTTTTGATATGAATTTCACCTGGCAATACAGTGATAATTTCTCTTCCTCCCAGACGCCAGAGAATTACAATTCCGATTCGAATAAAAAAATACAGCCAAACCGCCACACAGATTCCAAACATAAATTTTTCAGAACTGCTGGTTGTAGTAATCAAGTAATAAGTAAATACCATCCCACAATAAGCCCATGCGGCAAACCATGCCACCAATAAAGCTTCTTGCCACCTTTCAATTTTCTGATGAATGATGAACGTAAGTTTTTTCTTTTCGCGCAAAACTTCAATTCTCTTCCCTACAAATTTTGGCTCCGATTGTGTCATTTTGCTACCAATAATGATTCGTAAATCTCCTCATACATTGGGAGTATTTTATGGATATCAAAATCCATTGCCCTCTCTTTCGCCTTTTTCTTGAATTTGGTGAGCCGTGCTTCATCCCCTAGTAAGAAGATGGCATTTTTTGCCATATCTTCTACATTCCCTACTTCGCTCATCATGCCTGTTACACCATGCCTATTCACCTCGGGAAGACCTCCCGTATTGGTTGAAATAACGGGCACACCTAGAGCCATTGCCTCCAAAGCTGCCAATCCGAAACTCTCCGATTCTGAAGGAAGAATAAACAAATCTCCAGCACCTAAAACTTCTGTCGGATTCTTTATGTTGCCCAGAAAAATCACATCTTCACAAATGCCTAAATCTCTACATTGCTGTTCAGCACTATGACGCTCCGGCCCATCACCTACCAACAACAACTTGGCCTTGATTTCTTTTCTAACTATATCGTATATGGCAATTACATCCTGCAGTCTTTTCACAGGTCTGAAATTGGAAATGTGTACCAACAACTTTTCTCCCTCCGGACAGAATTGATCTTTTATGCTTTTTCCGTCTGATGTCTCCATATCCCCCATGTTCACGAAATTTGGTATGACAGAAATATCTCTGTTCACTCCAAATAACTTGTAAGTATCGTTCTTTAGACTGTTTGAAACGGCCGTTACGGCATCGCTTTTATTAATCGCAAAGGATATAACAGGTTCGAATGAAGCGTCTCTACCCAATAAAGTAATATCAGTGCCATGTAAGGTTGTGACAACAGGTATGTGTATGCCCTCCTCGGCCAAAATCTGCTTGGCCGTATACGCTGCAGACGCATGGGGAATGGCGTAGTGAACATGCAACAAATCGAGTTTTTCAAATTTTACAACGTCTACCAATTTACTCGATAATACCAATTCATAAGGGGGATAAAGAAAAAGTGGATAGTCAGAAACGTTCACTTCGTGATAATAAACGTTCCTTCTAACACTTCCTAACCGCACAGGCTGACTATAAGTGATAAAGTGTATTTGATGGCCCTTTTCTGCAAGGGCTTTTCCTAGTTCCGTGGCAACAACACCGCTACCACCAAAGGTTGGGTAGCAAACAATTCCAATTCGCATTTCAGAGTATTTAGACCGCTATTTCTGACGCCTGGTCTTGAATCCAAATGCACGATAAAGAGCAGATTGAATATCGGTACGGATGTTTAGTTCCTGTATCTTTTTGTTTTCGGCATCAGGGTTTACACGGTTCGACAAAAATACGAACACTATTCCTGTTTCAGGGTCTGCCCAACACATTGTTCCTGTGAAGCCTGTGTGACCAAAACTGCTCCAACTTGCCTCATTACTCGTGGAGCCACTGTTTAACGATAAAGCGGGTTTGTCAAATCCAAGCCCACGTCTATTATTGGGATAGTACGTATGGTTAAAAGTGTTGATAGTCGAAGGTTTTAGAAAAGTCTGCCCTGCATAAGTTCCGCTGTCTAGCAACATTTGCATAACGATAGCCAAATCGCGCGCATTAGAGAATATACCGGCATGTCCGGCTACTCCGCCCATCATGGCTGCACCTTGATCGTGAACATATCCTTTGATGGTCTGGTTTCTGAAGGCTAAATCCTTTTCTGTGGGTGCAATGCGTTCTGAGGGTATGAAGTTCAAAGGATTGTATCCCATAGAACTCAATCCCATAGGCTTGTAAAAAGTTTCCGACATAAAAGAATCCAAGCCCATTCCGGTTTGTTTCTCCACAATTCTTTGGATAAAATAGTAGCCCAAGTCACTGTATTTATATTTTCTTTCTGAACTGATTGGTGTATTCAAAATGGTAGTCAATATAGTATCTCGATAAGTGTCGAGTATAAATAATCCATCACTCACCTTAGTTGAATAGCCTGGTTGGGCAGAAGTCCTGTAAATACTTTCTTTCGGCTTTCCATCGGATAAAGTCTTCGTGTAAAATGGAATCCAAGCGGGAAATCCTGCTGTATGAGAGAGCATTTCGCTTATCACAACATCGCGATAAGGATTGCCTTCGGGAATGTCCAGGTAATCTCCAAGCTTCCCATTGATATTTACTTTTTCCTCTTCGTACAACTTCATCACTGCTAGCGTAGAAGAAACAATTTTTGTAATGGAGGCAAGATCGTACACTGTACTTTCATTTACCTTTTGGTTTCTGATCCAGTCCAAGGTGCCGAAACTCTTATCATAAAAAATCAAACCATCTTTTGCGGCAAGCACTCTGCATCCGGGATAAGCTCCTCTAGAAATACCAGATTCCGCAATACTGTCTATAGCAAAAAAATCATAAGCCACTAGCTCACCGGTTTCTTTGATACGCTCATCATCCATCATATCCTCGCGATAATTTTCATAGTCGCCGGCAGCATAACCCGTGATGGTGGCTACATCATGCTCTATTCGATCTGTGAATCCCTGCAAACCCACATATTCGGGATGTACCCAACGCATCCGGATTTGATTGGCGAGTGTAATTCCAGAAAAACAAGCGTAATCGTTGCATGCCGTAACTGGCAAACATCCCCCAGCCGGACAAGCTCCCATGATCACTTCTGCAACTACTGTTTGAGTTAGCTCATCATCCTGATAAGAAACCAGCAATCCATCGATGTTGCCAATTTCTTTCATTGCAGCGAGAGAATAAGGATTTGCAAAAACAGCTACAATCAAATTTGCTGAAGAACCGACTGAATTTAAAATTCGAGTTGCCTCATTGCTTACACCGAAATTTTTACTCGGTTTATTGCTTGTTCCCAAAAACGCAGCAATAACTATGTCATATTTACTTAACGTGTCGTGCAATGCGATCCCGGGATTTAATCCGGGATTTTTATCCATCAGTATAACATCAAAGTCAGCGTATGCATCCAAAGTTTTCACAAAAGCGGATTGTGCATTTCCCCCTACAGGAACCACTGCAATTCGCTTGCCTTGTGTAGATGCAACTGGAAGTATCTCACATTCATTTTTAACTACGGTGATACTCTGTTCAATCATACGCCTTCTCAATGTCTGTGCTTTTCCATTGTTTAGGTCTTGATGCAAAAATGCCAAAACTATTGGCTGATAGCTATCTAAACCTGCCCACTCTTTTGCTCGTAAAATTTTGAGACAACTTGTATTGATCTCATCTTCTTTGATCACACCACTTTTGAGCGCATCACTAATAGCTCTGATTGCAAGGGGAACATCAGTAGAAAAAAGTAGCACGTCGTTTCCTGCAACCAATGCCTTAATATCAACATCGCCGGGCTTCCAGTATTTTGTAATACCCTGCATATTCAAGGCATCCGTATATACTAAACCTTCAAATCCAAGATCCCTTTTAAGGAGATCGTTTATGATTTTGGGTGAAAGTGTTGAGGCTACATTCGGCGTATTATCAAGCGAAGGAACATAAAGATGCGCTACCATTACACTGCTAAGGCCCTGACTAATTAGGCTTCTGTATGGGGCAAGTTCCAAAGAATCTAATCGAGCCACTGTGTGATTGATCACGGGCAAATCCTTGTGACTATCGGTATCAGTATCGCCATGACCTGGAAAGTGTTTGGCAACAGCCATAATACCTCCGTCTTGCAAACCGTGCATGTAACCCAAAGAACGAGAGGTAACCAAGTGAAGATCCTCTCCAAAAGACCTATTGGAAATCACTGGATTCTTAGGGTTATTGTTTATGTCAACAACAGGCGAAAAGCTTACATGAACGCCCATTCTTTCGAGCTGCCTTGCCATCTCTCTTCCAAAATCATAAATCAATGTTTCATCCTGAATTGCGCCTAGGGTAAGTTGGCGAGGATAACCAATTGTACTGTCCAATCTCATACCCAATCCCCACTCTGCATCCATAGCGATCAAAAGAGGAATTTTGGATTTGCTCTGATAATGATTCGTCTGTTTGGCTTGTCTTAGTGGACCACCCTGAAAGAAAATCAATCCACCGATGTGATATCTGCTCACCAAGGTATCTATTTCGCGAATGTGTTTTGAATCTTTATTACTCCATGCCGCCACCATGAAGAGCTGACCAATTTTTTCTTCGATGGTCATTGTTTGAAAAACAGAATCAGCCCAAGGAGTTTTTTTCTCCAAAAAACAAGGCTGACTTATTGCTATCACCGGAGAGATGAGCAACAGGATGTAAGTGAGAATATTCCGTAATTTCATATTGAAGCAAATCAACAACTAAACAAGAATTGATATGAAAAAATTGCGCCACGATTTGCAACATCTCAATGTGAATTGCCCAGCAGAACAGAAAATGAAACATTAAGCCTTGTTTACCAGCGATATCAGCACTTGCAAACAAAAAACAATAATTGCCAAAGCCAACTATTAAAGTTCTGACATTCTCCTTTTCACTTGATTGAGCACAAATTCAAACTGCTCATCCAGTGTTAGATTGGTATTATCAAGTACAACTGCATCTTCAGCTCTTCGGAGAGGATCATTCTTTCTCGTTGTATCGTATTCGTCGCGATCGTTTAGGTTTTTGAGAACATCTCTGAGTGTAGTCTCTACACCCATCTTTTGCAACTCAGAAAATCTTCTCTGTGCACGCACATTACCTTCTGCAGTCATGAATATTTTGAGTTCTGCATCAGAAATGACCACTGTGCCTATATCGCGACCATCCATCACAACTCCCTTTGCTTCTGCTAATCGACGCTGCAGTTTAACCAACTTTTGTCGAACCGCCTTGTTATCCGATACTACAGATACATGATTGCTCACTTGAAGTGAACGGATTTCTCGTTCTACATTTTGTCCATTCAAATAGGTTTCGTTTTTGCCTGATTCAGGGTTGTATTTGAAGGTAATTAAAATAAGATCTAAGGACTGTTCCATTGCCTCACTGTTGAATTGACCGTGAATATCTATGAGGCCATGATGCAAGGCATACAATGTGACCGCTCTGTACATAGCGCCTGTGTCTATGTACATATAATTCAACTCTCTTGCAAGTGATTTTGCAAGGGTGCTCTTGCCACATGAAGAGTATCCATCGATAGCTATGTTGATTCGTTTTTTCAATCGGAATAATAGATAGCGCTCGAAAATAAAGCCAAATCAAGCAAAGAAACAATCAAACCGAAAAAATGAGGATAAAAAAAGATTTGTTCTGATTATGAGGCGCACTTGCTCAAAAACTAGATATACCAATGTTACTTAATCCTGCATTGCGCATTGGAAGTCTGTGCTGGGTAATGCGCTGCAGTATCTTGCATGCATGAAGGGGTATTATACCATTTATCCCGCATTGCGCATTGGAATCATCTTGAGGTTAATGCGCTGCTGGATTCTCGAATCTACACGATGAAACAAAGTAATAGTTCGACCTGTGAATTCCGATATCTCCATCGCGTGATTCGGGTTTATGTATCTGAAATAGTCCAATTCCGTTTCACTTCACTAGTCTATAACAGTTACTCTCAGGGCATTCACCACTTTCCTGCTTATAAAATAGTTTGGACTATTTAATAAGCAGAATTGGTATAATGTGCAGAATTGGTATGTTGTGCAGAATTGGTGCAATCACCAAGCTCCGTAGGTGCGACATCTTCCAATGAATTGGATGATAAAGCGCCCGCTTCGCGAGCGAGCTTCTAGGAGCCCGGGAGAGAGATTTTTTAGGGAGGGAGAGGGGGGAGAGGGAGGAGGGAGGTAGTAAGATGTCGCTCCTATGGAGCTTGGATTTAGAAATAGATACCATAAAAGCAAGTCCCTTTCTATGGTAGTAATTAGAAAAAGTGAAGACCTTCACTTGGTGTTTTTTATTTCCCGATTTGGGATTGGTGAAATCACCAAGTTCTGAAGCAGCGACATCCTACTATCATTTTATTTATCTGAATGCATTTCTGCCAGAAGCTCCGTAGGTGCGACATCTTCCAATGGATTGGATGACAAGGCGCCCGCTTCGCGAGCGCGCTTTTGGGAGCGCAGGAGAGAGATTTTTTTGGGGAGGGAGAGGGGGAGAGGGAGGAGGGAGGTAGTAAGATGTCGCTCCTATGAAGCTTGGATTTAGAAATAGATACCGATGTTGCCTAATCCCAGAATCCGCATTGGAAATCTATTGCAGCGCGAATCCCAATGTGGATTCTGGGTTTAATAGTTCAGCACTGTTTCACGCCAGACGAAGTGCACCCTAGCAAATCGGCCTGTACGGACCATACGAACACCAAATGAAGGAAATTCTTTAACGAGTTGAAAAAATATTTGTACTCACCGAGAAGTGATTGCTCGGTCCTGCCAGGTGGTATATTGCTCTACCATAGCTCAATTGGAAGCGAGAAAGTTTGAATCCAAAACCATAGGAAAAACCAGCCATTCCCAGCTTATTGTCCACTCCCAACTCTTTTCTTCTTCTATAATCATAACCCAAACGAAAATGAAAATTCTGAGAGAATAGAATTTCTGCTCCCAGCTTCACATGTCGCATGAGCCTGTCGCCAAACTGAGGCCCACCCTGCTCTACCACAGTGCCTGAAACCGGATCCAGAAGAATTTGTGTTTCATCTTCATAAGATACTTGCCACGACTCCAAATGATCCACTACCAAGTTGAACCGAAGCGGTGCATGTGGAAGGCGCTTTACGATACCTATTGCCAGATTTACCGGCAATTCCGACTTTTGACCTTCGATGTATGGATCCAAAATGAATCCGATATTATTCAGTACTAGGCTAGCAGAAAAATTTTGACCGGGATGTTGGTATGTTGCGCTGAGATCGAATAACAATCCTGCTGCGTAATAATTGGCCAGCGAACTGTATACCATCTTTACGGAACCTCCCAGACTGAAAAGCGAATCAACCCTATATCCAAGACCTATCCCTGCGCTAAAATCCGAAGCGCCGAATTGACCAATTACATTACCTAATTCATCTGTTTCGTCCAACTGTCCATGACTTAGAAATTGGATAGAAGCGGCTGCGGTGAGCTTAGGGCTTATGGTTCTTGCATAAGCAAATACACCTGCATTGGTTTTGGCGAAATAGTCGATGTAGCCAAATGTTACCTTTCCGGCCACCGCACTATCGAGCAGCGATGGATTTCGAATACATAGATTCAAGTCACCATCTTTCATTGCCAACATAGCGCCTCCTAATGCTGATTCGCGGGCTGAAGCTGGAATGCTGAGTGAAGAAAAAACTTGTGTACCACCTACTTGAGCTGTTGCCAGATCTGAAGTCAAGCAGACCGCCAATAAAGCAATAGAAAATACAATTCGCTTGAAGAAATGCGGCTGCAATGGGCCTATGCTGGTGACTTCCGTCGCTTGTTTTTCCTGAAAAATCATTCTTCTTGGGATGCGAACGTTGTTATTCATTCAATTTTGGTTCTGGCAACGAACGCCTGAAATACAAATTTATTTCATCCACCCCTTCAATTCTTTAGGCAACTTTCAACGCATTCACCACTTTTTCTTTCAAAAGTGCCTTATCGATTACTTCGTGCATCTCCGAGACATAATGAAATTTTAGGCCTTTTAGGTATCGCTCATTGATCTCATCTATATCCTTTCTATTTCTTTCGCATAAGATGATCTCTCTAATGCCAGACCTCTTTGCTGCAAGAATTTTTTCTTTAATCCCTCCTACTGGAAGAACTTTCCCACGCAAGGTAATTTCTCCCGTCATGGCGAGATATTTTCGAACTTTGCGCTGGGTAAAGGCCGAGGCAATTGCCGTTAACAAAGTAATTCCTGCTGAAGGTCCATCCTTAGGTATTGCTCCTTGAGGAACGTGAATGTGAATGTTCCATTTGTCGAAAATATCTTGCTCCATTTCCAGCAACTCTGCGTGTGCGCGAACGTACTCAAGGGCAATCATGGCTGATTCTTTCATTACCTCACCCAAATTTCCGGTGAGGGTCAATTTTCCCTTACCCTTCGTAAGGCTGGTTTCAATGAACAAGATGTCTCCACCGTTTGGTGTCCATGCAAGACCAGTTACAACACCAGCATTTTCATTGTCAGTGTATTTGTCCTTTTCATGACTAGGCCCTAGTATTTTTTCTACATCAAGTGCCTCAACTTGAACCTTGAATTTTTCCTCCATGGCAATTTGTTTGGCTCTATTGCGGGTTACCTTTCCGATACGTTTCTCGAGTGTTCTTACTCCACTCTCGTTGGTGTAATCTTCAATCAACTTCACGAGTATTTCATCGGTGAATAAAATTTTAGATTCTGTGAGGCCGTTTTCGCGCAGTTGTTTGGGCAATAAGTGCCGTTTAGCTATTTCTAGCTTCTCCTCAAGTGTATAACCATTCACTTCAATGATCTCAAGTCGGTCGCGTAATGCTGGTTGAATGGTACTCAAACTGTTGCAAGTAGCTATAAACATGACTCTCGACAAATCGTAGTCCAGTTCGACATAATTATCGTGAAAAGCGTGATTCTGCTCAGGATCCAAGACTTCGAGCATGGCTGAAGATGGATCGCCATGGACGCCTTGTCCCAACTTGTCTATCTCGTCTAGGACAAACAATGGATTACTCGTTCCCGATTTCTTCAGGTTTTGAAGTATTCGTCCGGGCATTGCTCCGATGTAGGTTTTTCTATGCCCGCGTATTTCAGCCTCATCGTGCATTCCACCCAAAGACATTCGCACATATTTTCTTCCCAATGCCTCGGCAACACTTTTACCAAGAGATGTTTTTCCAACTCCTGGAGGTCCATACAAACAGAGGATCGGTGCCTTCAAATCACCTTTGATTTTTAGAACTGCCAAGTGTTCTATGATACGTTCCTTCACTTTTTCAAGACCGTAATGATCTCTATCTAGTATCTGTTTCGCGCGTTTTAAATCAAAATTATCATCCGAATATTCTCCCCAAGGAAGATCAATGAGCATATCGATGTAATTGGCCTGAACACTGAACTCTGCACTCTGTGGGTTGGTGCGCTCGAGTTTTGCAATCTCCTTTTCAAATGCTTTCTGAACTGTTTCGTTCCATTTTTTATTGGCCGCCTTTTTCTTCTTCTCCTCTATTTCTTCTTTGATAGGATTTGAACCTAGTTCTTCTTGAATCTGACGCATCTGCTGCTGCAAGAAATACTCTCGTTGCTGTCTTGTAATATCGGTATGAACTTTCTTCTGAATTTCATTTTTCATCTCCAGCATCTGAAGTTCTTTCGAGATGTGTTCGAGAACTTTCTTTGCCCTCTCCTCTAAATCGGCCACCTCAAGTAAGACCTGCTTATCTTGAACCGAAGTGCGCATATTGCTGCTGATGAAGTTCGTAAGAAAACTTAGACCATTGATGTTTTTAATGGCCATATTGGCTTCACTCGGAATGTCGGGAGAAGCATGAATAATCTTTCCCGCTGTCTCCTTCAAAGATTCGAACAATGCGCGCTGCTCTTTACTTTGATTCTTATTTACTTCGGGATACTCAATCACTTGAGCTTTGAAATAAGGTTCTTCTTGAACCAATCCTGTAATTTCGAAACGTTTCTTCCCTTGAAGAATGACAGTTGTGGTTCCATCAGGCATTTTAAAAAGTCGCATAATGGTAGCTTGTGTTCCTATGCGATGGATATCTGCATAGGAAGGTTCCTCCATATCCTGATCCTTTTGAGAAACTACACCGATAATTTTGTTTCCTTTGTTTGCTTCGTTCACGAGTTTTATACTCTTGTCGCGGCCAACGGTAATAGGAATTACAACACCCGGAAATAATACTGTATTTCGCAGCGGAAGAATTGGCAGTACTTCGGGTGTTAATTCCTTATCCATCTGCTCTTCATCCTCCGGCGAAATAATGGGGATGTACTCGTGGTCCTGCACTTCGCTCAGTAAATTCAATATATTTTGATTTTGGTCTTTCATATTTTTCTTTTGTAGTCCGCTAGAAAGTCAATCATAGTGCCACTTCGGGCTTTATGACTTTATGGCTTGATTTTGTCAGTATGGGATTCTTCAAAAACCTTCCAAAGCACCTCTTTGTAATCTTGATCTAGCACCATCTGCCTACGTTCCATTACCATGGAAGCGGTTTCAATTGCCTTCTCAAAGTTATACTGTATTAATCCTTCTGACCCTCCCCAAGAAAAAGACGGTACAAATCGAGGCATATATCCTCCTCCAAATAAATTGCAACAAGTAGACACTACTGTTCCTGTATTGAACATGGTATTGATTCCGCATTTGCTATGATCACCCATCATGAGTCCGCAGAAGATAAGTCCGGTATCATCAAAATCTCCTTTGACTTTATTCCAAAGACTAACAGAACCGTAATTGTTCTTGAGGTTACTATTATTTGTATCTGCACCCAAATTGCACCATTCACCCAAAACGGAATTTCCTAGAAATCCATCATGTGCTTTGTTCGAGAATCCGGAAATCACTGAATTTGAAACCTCTCCACCGATTTTACAATGTGGTCCGATGGTAGTGGCACCATAAACCTTCGCTCCCATTTTCAATGTGGAATGATCGCCAAGCACAAATGGCCCTCGTATCATGCTTCCCTCCATTACTTCAGCACCATGACCTATATATACCGGTCCTGTTTCAGTATTTATAATACTTGCATTCACTTTTGCCCCGGGGGAAATAAAGAGATTTGAATCTGGTCCCACGAGAATATTGCCGGCCGATAAAGTTTGGCCTGTCCTTATTCGGAAGTTTTCGAAGTCGTGACGAATAACCTTGTCGTTTAATAAAAAAAGATCTGTGATATGCTTCAAAACAATCAAGTCGCCTTCATATTCTATGTTCACCAAGTCGATGCCTTTTGCTTTGTCTAATGGCACGAAAGAAGCAAGTACTCGTCCTGACTGCCACAGACATTCATTTGGCTTCAAAACGGACACTGAATCTGCAAAACGCTGGTCGGGAATAACGCAAGCATTTACTTGCAACGCTCCTTCCTCAGCCAATGGCGGGAACAGAGACTTCAAGTATAATCTCGTTTGATGATTCACCTTTCCCGAAATAAACTGCATCCATCTCTCGGAGTTCGAATAGATACCCATGCGCAACTCGCCTAAGGGTCGGGTTTCTATTAATGGATAAAACTGATTTAGGTATTCATCTTCAAACAACTCTATGCTTATGTTGATACGGGATATCATTTTTTAATTCAATTTGAATGGCCTTTTTGATTCTATTTCTAGTTCAATTTCTACCACAAATCTATTCCTTGAGGGTCCAAATCTCTTGAACTTCTCGCAAATTCATGTCACTGTTCGATATCTTTTCTAAAATCCAATGGTGAGTTTTGTCAAGTTTAGAGATTCATTATTCGATATATGAAAAACAAATTGAACTCAGTATTGCTGATAAAACAAGATTCCATGCGACGCCAATTTCGTCGAATTGTATGTAATTCGCCTTTGAAAGCATGGTAGGGAACCTTTTGATGGATACCGTGTTTAAGCTACAATTATGGAGTACAGAGAGTTTTCGATTAAAGATCTTGAAAGTTTTTCCGGCATCAAAGCCCACACTATACGTATTTGGGAACAACGCTATGGAATACTGGCTCCAGTGCGTACAGACACCAACATTAGGAAATACTCCGAGAGTGACTTGAAAACGTTGTTGAACGTAAGCACGCTCAATAATATGGGTTTCAAAATCTCCAAGATTGCTCAAATGAAAGAGCAGGAGATGTCCGATATTATTCTAAATAAACTACAAAACGCAAGCTCTGAGCAATATTTCCAACAAATGCTCAAAATTGCTATGGTCAATTATGATGAAGAATTATTTCATCAGGTCTCGGAGCAGTATATTAAAGACCATGGCATGGTAAAGACGTTCTCCAACCTGTTCGTTCCATTCATGGAGCAAATAGGAGTTCTATGGCATGCAGGAGCGATTTGTCCTAGCAATGAACACTTCATTTCAAATCTGATTCGTCAAAAGATAATATCTAGAATAGATGCAATAACTACTGTTTCAAAAAGCAAGGACATATACGTTCTATACCTTCCACAAAACGAAATTCATGATATTACACTTCTGATGTTACATTATTATTTGAGGGCATCGGGGTATAGGAGCATATTTCTCGGATTGAGTGTGCCCTACGAGGATCTCAAGGAAGTGGTAACTCGACTGGGGGCTGTAAATTTTGTTTCAATATTCACGACACATCCTTTAACAAAAAATGTTAATGACTACTTCGGTCGCATACTAAAAGATTTTGAGAACTCCGGCTCTCACTTTTTCCTTACAGGTTATGCATTAGAGGGTATTTCTACCCCAGATTCAAAGACCATAAGCATTTTCCAAAACGCCAAATTACTTTCTCAAGTAATTTCGTCGCTAGAACTCTGATTTTCAGTGCATTTAATTTTTTTTGATTTTTTGTGTAGGGTTTCTT
>JAWXBG010000038.1:0-11792 GCA_034439875.1 Flavobacteriales bacterium | reverse complement strand
GAGCAATGCAATGTTGATTTCCTCTAATCCCAAATTTCAATTCTACTCGTCAGCCTTTTTCTTCTTGGTGGCAGCTTTCTTAGATCCTGCTTTTTTCGGAGCGGCCTTTTTTGCAACACCTGAAGATTTTTTTGCAACAGCTTTTTTGGAAGCTCCTTTCTTAGCAAATCCCTTCTTCGCCGCAGCTTTGTATCCGCCTTTGCGAGCAAGTTTTGGTTTTGGAGGACCCTGTTCTTCCATTGTTTTCCTGATCTCCTCTAAAGTAATAGTCGTTGGATCGAGGCCCTTCGGCAATTTATAATTGTCGTCGCCCGATTTGATATACGGACCCCACTTTCCCTTCAGAATGCGGATTTCAGGAGCTTCATCAAAACGCCTCAATTCGTTGGCGGAAATACCATCGAGTTTATCTTGAACTAGTTTGATGGCTCTCTCAAGATTAATTTCCATAGGATCATCGCCCTCATTCTTGCGAAGTGATGCGAAAATGTTATCATATTTCACGTAAGGTCCGAAACGTCCAATGCCAACAACTACATTTTTTTCGTTCCAGACACCTAACGTGCGTGGCAACTTGAATAGTTCCAATGCATCTTCGAGGGTGATGGTACCAATACTTTGGTTTGGTCGAAGTGCAGCAAATTTCTTCTCTTCATCTTCCCCAATTCCTATTTGAATCATTGGTCCAAAACGGCCGATCTTAGCAAAAATTGGTTTACCGCTAGTTGGGTCCGTTCCCAATTCGCGTTCACCTGTTGCTCGTTTCGAATTGGCAAGGGTGTCTTCTACGTTAGCGTGAAAAGGTGTGTAAAAACCTTTCAACATATTTTGCCATTCCAATTTGCCAGCAGCTATATCATCAAACTCCTCCTCCACTTTTGCAGTAAAGCTGTAGTCGAGAACATTCGGAAATTGATCAACCAGAAAATCAGTGACTACCTTTCCGATATCGGTTGGAAACAACTTTGATTTTTCAGCTCCCGTATTTTCTGTTTTAGTCTCCTTAGTAATTTGACCGTTCTTAAGAGTGATCGTTATGAACTTTCGCTCCGTTCCCTCCAGGTCCTTTTTCACAACATATTCACGCTGCTGAACAGTAGAGATAGTGGGCGCGTATGTAGAAGGCCGACCGATACCCAACTCTTCCAATCGCTTAACCAACGAGGCCTCTGTATATCGAGGAGGTTTTTGACTAAATCTTTGTGTTCCGGAAATTTGATCGAGAACAAGTTTTTGGCCAACACTTAAAGGAGGCAACATTCCACTTGTATCTTCATCGGATTCTTCATCGCTGCCCTCCATGTAAACCTTTAAAAATCCATCGAAGCGGATCACTTCCCCTTTAGCCTGCAAGACTTCATCGGTGGTACTAATTCCGACCGAAGCGGTGGTTTTTTCGAGTTCCGCATCTGCCATTTGAGAAGCGATTGTTCTCTTCCAAATCAAATCGTAGAGACGTTGTTCGTTTCGCTCACCCGCCACTTCATGGTTCACCATTTCAGTAGGACGAATGGCTTCGTGAGCTTCCTGAGCACCTTTTGATTTGGTGGTAAACTTTCGGGCAAAGGCATATTTTTCGCCGTAGGATGCATTGATTTCATTTCGACATGCGTCTATTGCAAAATCAGAAAGATTCACACTATCCGTTCTCATGTACGTGATCTTTCCACTTTCGTAAAGTCTTTGAGCCAAGACCATAGTTTGCGCAACTGAGAAACCAAGTTTTCTGCCTGCCTCTTGTTGAAGCGTGCTTGTAGTAAATGGAGCAGAAGGAGATTTTTTAGAGGGCTTTGTCTCAATATTTACAATACTGAAATCCGCATTGACGCATTTTACAATGAAGTCTTCTGCCTCTTGTTGTGACTTCAATTTTTTCTGCAGATCTGCTTTTAGAGTAGCATTTCCGAGATCGAAAAGTCCACGGATATTGAAAAAATAAGAACTTGAAAACGCCTCAATTTCTCTTTCGCGCTCCACTACAATTCTAACAGCAACGGATTGCACACGCCCGGCCGATAAAGAGGGTCTCACCTTTTTCCAGAGCACTGGAGAAAGTTCGAAACCGACTAATCTATCCAAAATTCTTCTCGCTTGTTGAGCATTTACGAGATCAATATCAAGTTTTCTGGGCTTTTCAATAGCAGACAGGATGGCTTTTTTGGTGATTTCGGAAAAGACGATTCTCCGGGTCTTGTCTATTTCTAGTTCAAGTGCATTGAGCAGGTGCCAAGAAATGGCTTCCCCTTCTCGGTCCTCATCCGTTGCGAGCCATACGATCTCCGCTGTTTTTGCTAAGTTCTTCAGCTCATCTACCACTTTTTGTTTGTCTTCCGAAACCACATAGTCGGGTTTGAAGCCATTTTCGATATCAATGGCCAGCCCAGAGTTTGGGAGATCGCGCACGTGACCATAGCTCGACCTCACTGTAAAGTCTTTGCCGAGGTATCCTTCAATGGTCTTGGCCTTCGCCGGAGACTCCACTATAACCAGATTTTTTGTCATGCTTTGGCCTACTTTTTATTTGTGATAAAAGGGGATTTCCTCCCTACATTAAAAAGGGGCAAATGTATGAGCCTATTTTTTAAAGATTCCAAATACGGGTTTTCATCTAGATCAAAAACCCTTGAAATCCTTATCTTTGTAGCCTTTATTCACTCGAATTGGTTCAACTTAAGATTCTGTTTTGGACCCTTTCTACATAATTTCAATACAGCCAAACACTGTGGAAGAAAAACAAATCGACGAATCCCGTCAGGGAGAATACCTCATGCTCGAGGGAAATGGAGTGCCCAAGCCGGGTAGAAAACTTCTGTTGGAAAGCTATGGATGTCAGATGAATTTTTCTGATAGCGAGATAGTGGCGAGCATTTTGGCCAAAGAAGGTTTTACCACTACCCGCGATCCTGAAGAAGCTGACCTAGTGTTGTTGAATACATGCGCCATTCGCGACAATGCCGAAGTACGCATTAGAGGAAGACTTAACTTTTTGCGCAGCATAAAAAAGCGCAAACCCGGCATGACAATCGGAGTTCTTGGATGCATGGCTGAGCGGTTGCGTGAAAAATTATTAGAAGAAGAAAAACTTGTCGATCTAGTCGTTGGACCAGATGCATATCGGGATCTACCTAATCTGATCAAAAGCGTCGACGAAGGACATCAAGCAGTAAATGTTTTACTCAGTAGAGAAGAAACGTACGCTGAAATAACTCCTGTTCGTCTCAATAGCAATGGCATCTCTGCGTACATCTCTATTATGCGCGGGTGCGACAATATGTGTTCGTTCTGTGTAGTGCCATTTACCCGCGGAAGAGAACGAAGCCGCGATCCTGAGAGTATAGTGCGTGAAGCCAACGAACTCTTCGAACTAGGCTACAGGGAGGTGACTTTGCTGGGACAAAATGTAGATTCGTACAAATGGAACATCACATCGAAAGGTGAAGTGATACAAACCGGTGAGGAGATCGTGAATTTTGCCTCGTTACTTGAAATGGTTGCCAAATTGCATCCCGAATTGCGCATTCGTTTTTCCACATCTCATCCAAAAGACATGACAGACGATGTGCTGCGCACCATGTCGCGCTATGAAAATATTTGCAAATACGTTCACTTACCCATTCAAAGCGGCAACTCGGAGGTACTTAAAAAAATGAACCGAGGATATACCCGCGAATGGTACCTTGAGCGCATAGCAGCGATTCGGAGAATAATGCCAGACTGTGCGATTTCTACAGATATCATCAGCGGATTTTGTGGAGAAACAGAAGAACAACATTCAGATACACTTTCGCTTATGGCTGAAGTGAAATATGAAATGGCCTACATGTTTAAATATAGTGAGAGACCCAAAACTCTGGCAGAAAGAAAATATGAAGATGATGTGCCTGAAGACGTAAAAGGAAGACGGCTGCAGGAAATAATAGACGTGCAAATGCAAGGGGCAGCCTATAGAACAGTCCGTTTCGTGGGAATGACTACAAAAGTGCTCATCGAAGGAGTTTCCAAAAAATCGGATCAACACTATTATGGCAGAAACTCTCAAAACATGGTGGTTGTTTTTCCTGCAGGAGAAAAGTATAAACCCGGAGAATTTGTGAATGTGAAAATCAATGACTGCACTACTGTAACACTTTTAGGTGAAGTAGTCTATGAATATGAAAACGAAGCTCAAAGTGCATAAGGGGAATTTGAATAGGTATAAAAAACACTAGTAAAAAAAGCCTCATTTCAAGAACAAAAACTAAAAGGAAGTTCACAATACTTAGACGTCATGGACATTCAAAGTGTAAAACAACGATTCGACATAATAGGACATTCTACCCTCTTGAACAGGGCTATAGATATTGCGGTTCAAGTTGCTCCTACGAATATATCAGTGCTAATCACTGGCGAAAGTGGAGTTGGGAAGGAGAGTATTCCAAAAATAATACATGGTTACAGCGCCCGCAAACATGGGCCTTACATTGCAGTAAACTGTGGAGCAATACCTGAAGGAACAATTGACTCAGAATTATTTGGACACGAAAAAGGATCCTTCACCGGAGCCTCAGATTCGCGCAAAGGATATTTTGAGGAAGGAGACGGGGGTACCATTTTTCTGGATGAAGTAGCTGAACTTCCCTTGCAGACTCAGGTGCGATTGCTGCGAGTGTTGGAAACTGGAGAATACATTCGTGTAGGATCATCGAAAGTGAAAAAGACGAACGTTAGAGTAGTTGCCGCTACCAATGTAGATTTCAGCCAGGCGATTCGCAACGGCAAATTCCGTGAAGACTTATACTATCGTTTGAATCAGGTCCCGATTTACATGCCTCCACTGCGCGAAAGGCGGGAGGATATCATATTGCTGTTTAAAAAATTTGCTACTGATTTTGCAGAAAAATATAGAATGCCAGTGCTGCAAATTACCCTGGAAGCTGAGCGTGTTTTTATTAGTTATTCTTGGCCGGGAAACGTTCGACAACTCAAAAATATAACGGAGCAAATGAGTGTTTTGGAGCACGACAGAACCATTACTCCCGAAAAACTTGTATCGTACCTCCCGCACGAAAATTTTTCCTCGAAGCCGGCACTGCGGGCACAAGGAGGAGAACAACCGGACTGGAACGAAAGAGAAATACTTTATAAGGTTCTTTTTGAAATGAAGAACGATTTGAATGATTTGAAAAAACTTGTTCTCGGAATGATTCGCGAAGGAGGAAATTATATTCCAAGTCAGGAAAATGCAGCACTCATTAAAAAAGTTTTTTCCGCAGATTCCGATGACGATTCGTCCGATACCTTGGGTCATTCGCACCTCACGAGTATTATGCCCTATCAACCGCAGGCAAGCACGCTTCCGCAGGTTTCACCGCATTCGAATCATGAGGTAATAGAAGAAACGCTTTCACTTACTGACTCTGAAAAGGAGTTGATTAAACGCGCACTTTCAAAACACAAAAACAAACGTAAGTATGCGGCGGAAGAACTTGGAATATCGGAACGCACCCTTTACAGAAAAATAAAAGAATACAATCTCTAAAAATGAAAGTCGGTCTATTCATATTGATCAGTATGTCATGGATTTCATGTGGAATCTATTCGTTTCGTGGTGGCCAATACTCTGGGGCCAAAACTTTTTCTGTAGATTTCATTAAACCTCAAACAGCTTTGGCCACTCAGGTTTATGCTCAAAACTTGACTGAGGGACTGAAGGATTTACTCTTGGCGCAATCGCCCTTATCGCTGCAGGCCCGCGATGGCGATCTGCACTACGAAGGAAGCATCACGGAATACGTCATCACCCCGGTAGCTATTCAAGGAAATGAAACCGCAAGTTTGAATCGTCTTACCATAACGATAAAGGTGAAATACACGAACACAATAGAAAAGAACCTTAGTTTTGAGCGGAGCTTTTCGAAATACGCCGATTTTGAAGCTGACGCCGATTTATTTGCCGTTGAAGAAACGCTTTGGACACAAATTAATGATCAGCTTGCGCAAGAAATATATAATGCCAGTGTGGGAAATTGGTAAGGGGAAAATCAAAGTTGACCTACCGAATTACTAATAAAGATTAATGAATAAGGAGATATTATACGAAGCAATGTTGAGTCCCGCAAAACTCTCGGAAGTACCGAGAGAGGAGTTGGAGAAGGTTGCCCGTGAATACCCCTACTTCACGAGCGCTCAGGTATTGCTTGCGCGCAGTTATCGCCTTTCGGGCGACCATAGGTTTAGCGATCAATTGCAAACGGCTAGTCATTGTTCTGGGGACAGACTTTCGCTTTATCATCTTATGAAAGATGAGGGCGTGACAAGGGAACTTGAAATACAGATAGTTCCATTGGAGCAAGAGTCTGCGCCCGAAGAAATTCAACCCCAAACGATTCCAACTTTAGAAACAGTAGAACTGATCAATACCATTGAGCAGGAACCTTTAGAAACGTTCGAAAACACTATTGCTGTTGCCGCTAGAAATACAAAAACTGAAGTGGCCATAGAGCCGGAAGAGACAAAATTGATTGTTGAGATCGCAGTTGAAATTCCAGAAATAGTAGAGTCAATACCACCTCAGAGCAATAAATATGAGCGCGACATTTTGGAGGATTTTATTCTAGCACGAGCAGTTCACAGTAGCATTGAATTAGAAGTTGGTGAATCAGACGATGAACCGATCCAACAAAAGCAAACAGAGCCGCTAGCGGAGGAAGAAGAAGAAATTGAAGTGGATTCGTTTGCCAATTGGGTAGCGAAACGAGCTAAAGCAATTGGTTATCAAGATGATACGCTGAAAACACCTCATTTACCGCGATACGAAGATGCCAAAGGGGTAATGCAGCCGCCGTCAGATTCAAGAAAAAAAACACAGCAGCAATTAATCGACCGATTTATCCAAACGAGCCCTCGAATTACGCCTGGAAAATCGGAGGCATATGACCTTGAAAATGTAGCTAGGACAAGCATTACAGAAGATTTATCAGTAGTCTCTGAAACCATGGCCGTGCTATTAGCTTCACAGGGTAAAAAAGAGAAGGCCAGACGCGTTTACCGCAAACTGATGGAGCTACATCCTGAAAAAAGCGTTTACTTTGCCGCCCAATTAAAAAATCTGGATAAGTTTAAATAATTAAGGATATGGAAATTTTCATCATTGTTTTAATCGTTATCGTGAGTCTATTGCTCGGTTTGATCATACTCGTTCAGAACCCAAAAGGGGGTGGACTTGCAGTAGGTTTTCAAGGATCCTCCCAAGTGGGTGGCGTTCAGAAGACGACAGATTTTCTGGAAAAAGCTACTTGGTTTTTGGGCATTACCTTATTTGCTCTTTGCCTTTTGTCGACTGCATGGTTCTCACAAGGCCCGGTAGTTGAAGATGACGTGGCACCGGCTACACAGACTGAGCAAGGAGCTGAGGGGGCCGGTCAAGGCACTCAGAATCCATAAGAAAGTTTTAGAAAACCTCTAAGTTTGGACAATATACAAATGTCAGTGTGGCACTCACACTGACATTTTTTTTGTACGAAACTGACAAATTATTCCACTTCTGTCTCAATAGTTGGCATGGCACGGTAAATGACCGAGGGCAGACATTCAAATAAAGCAAGTTTAACCATTTAAATATTCAAACAAATGTCAGTCAACGTAAAACCAATTGCAGATCGCGTTCTTGTAGAGCCCACTGCGGCTGAACAAACCACTGCAAGCGGCATTATTATTCCTGATACCGCCAAAGAAAAACCACAAAGAGGTACCGTGGTGGCAGTAGGAATCGGAAAAAAAGATGAACCCATGACAGTAAAGGCCGGAGACAGCATTCTGTATGGCAAGTATTCTGGTACTGAAATTACTATCGAAGGCAAGGAGTATCTCATCATGCGTGAGTCAGACATCTTCGCGATCATTTAATAGGGAAAAGAATTCCCAAACAAATAAAAAGAAACAAACAACAATAAACAATGGCTAAAGAAATAACCTTCGACACAAGCGCCCGGGAGAAATTGAAGGCGGGAGTTGACGCAATGGCAAATGCCGTGAAAGTGACATTAGGTCCAAAAGGACGCAATGTTGTAATCGACAAAAAGTTCGGTGCGCCTCAGATAACAAAAGACGGAGTAACCGTAGCTAAAGAAATTGAATTATCAGACCCAATCGAAAACATGGGAGCGCAGATGTTGAAAGAAGTAGCTTCTAAAACAGCAGATATAGCTGGTGATGGAACTACAACAGCAACGGTACTCGCACAAGCCATAGTAACTTCGGGATTGAAGAACGTAGCCAGCGGTGCAAATCCAATGGATTTGAAGCGCGGTATCGACAAAGCAGTTGCTTCTATCGTATCAGAACTCAAGAAGATTTCTCAAACGGTAGGAAGCGATAATGCTAAAATTAAGCAAGTAGCCTCTATCTCAGCGAACAACGACGAGAACATCGGTTCTCTAATTGCAGATGCGATGCAGAAAGTAGGTACAGAGGGAGTTATAACGGTAGAAGAAGCAAAAGGAACTGAGACTGAAGTTAAGACTGTAGAAGGAATGCAGTTCGATCGCGGATACCTATCTCCATATTTCGTCACCAATGCTGAGGCCATGGAAGCAGAGTTGGAGAATGCCTTCATATTGATCTACGACAAGAAAATTTCGAGCATGAAAGAATTGCTCCCGATCTTGGAGAAGTCAGCTCAAACAGGTCGTCCACTTTTGATTATCGCTGAAGATGTAGATGGAGAAGCTCTAGCTACTTTGGTAGTAAACAAAATTCGCGGTTCGCTGAAAGTAGCATCTGTAAAAGCACCCGGATTTGGTGATCGTAGAAAAGCCATGTTACAAGACATCGCTATTCTCACAGGAGGACAAGTGATCAGCGAAGAAACCGGATTAAAGCTTGAAAACGCCACCCTAGAAGATTTGGGTCGTGCAGAAAAGATTACAATCGATAAAGACAATACTATTCTAGTAAACGGTTCAGGTTCGAAGGATGCTATAGTAGCGCGTATCTCGGAGATCAAATCTCAGATAGACAAAACCACTTCGGACTACGATCGTGAAAAATTGCAAGAGCGTTTGGCAAAGCTTGCTGGTGGAGTAGCCGTTCTATACATAGGAGCAGCTACCGAAGTAGAAATGAAAGAGAAGAAAGACCGTGTAGATGATGCTTTGCATGCCACACGCGCCGCAGTAGAAGAAGGAATAGTTCCCGGTGGCGGAGTAGCCCTCATTCGTGCCGGTAAAGCTTTAGAGAATCTAAAAGGTGCCAATGAAGACGAGCAAACAGGAATCTCAATCATTATTCGTTCTATTGAAGAACCACTTCGTCAGATCGTTGCCAATGCTGGTGGTGAAGGCGCTGTGATCGTGAATAAAGTTCGCGAAGGCAAAGACGATTTCGGATACAATGCACGCACGGGGGTATATGAGAACCTGATAGCAGCCGGAGTAATTGATCCAACGAAAGTTGTACGTGTAGCACTTGAGAATGCAGCGTCCATTGCCGGTATGATGCTTACTACGGAGTGTGTAATTTCCGACATCAAAGAAGAAGGCTCTGGAATGCCTCAAATGCCAGGTGGCGGAATGGGTGGAATGATGTAATCACAAAAAGGAATTAGATAAAAAAACCCTGTTCGAAAGAGCGGGGTTTTTTGTTGCTTCTATAAACCCAGAATCCGCATTGGAAATCTATTGCAGCACTAACCCCCCTTTGATATCAAGCACTTTCTCAATTTTTACTCTTGATGTATGAATATACACCATCAAATAATCCCGCATTGCACATTGGAAGCATCATGGGGTTAATGCGCTGCGGGATTCTCGAATCTACACGATGGAGCAAAGCAATAGTTCGACCTATGAATTCCGATATCTCCATCGCGTGATTCGGGATAATAGCAATTCTGCTTATTAAATAGTCCATGCTGCATTGCGCATTGGAAGTTTTTTTTGGGCAATGCGCTGCAGCATCTTGCATGAAGTGTTAAATGCCGTCCTAGTAGCTGTTAAGGGCCAATGAAGTGAAACGGAATTGGACTATTACAGATACATAAACCCAAATCAAGCGATAGAAAAATTGCACCCTTATTTTGCCGATGAATGCAGTATTCTATCGCTTAGATTTGAGAATCCCGCAAGCATTCTACAAAATTGCCCTCATGCGTAATGCGGGATAAACGGTATTAGCACTTCATCGCGAATCCCAATGCGGATTCTGGGTTAAACGTAACATTTTCAATTGTAAACTTTTTTTGGACTTGGCAGATTGATTTTAATAGAAAAGAAAATATCGAGCCACCAACGATTTGTGAAAACCTTTGACAGTAATTGACCTTAAAATAATCCATCCATTGTGAAAAAGCCACTATTTAATCTTTGTAGGACAATATTCTTGTTTGCACTCATTGCACTAAACCAATACTGCGCAGGGCAATTGTCCCTTTCAGGAGTTACGAGCTACTCCATTGAATGTGGAGAGCCAACTCCAACGGAGCTATTGCCTGAAGTTCAAAACACATGTGGTACATATTCACTGTCCTATTCCGATACTCAAATCGGGGCCGGGCCTTGTTTACCAGAAAATATGAGAGAATGGGTAGCTTATAATACCTGTGGAGATAGTACAGAATTTGTCCAAGTTATCGAATACATCGACACTACAGTCCCTGCTCTTATTTATCAACCCGCTATTACACACCATGAATGTGCATTTGATCCCGAAGCATTTCCATATGATGTTCCAATTTTCGAAGATTGCACTGGCTATTTTACCATCCACGAATTGGACTTCCTTCAAATTGAGCCTTGCAGCACTACCGTTTTTGTTACCTACTCAGCAATCGACGGATGTGGAAATATGAATGTGGTATCTTGGATCGAGACCTTCTCCGATACATTAGCCCCTATGTATGACTTAATACCACCCACATGTGAAAACTGCACTGTAGGTGAAATTGATCAATATCCTATGTTCCATGATAACTGCGAGACCGGGGCTGTAGTGACATACCATGAATGGGTACCATTAGACATTTTCTCTACAGAATTACGATGGACATTGACAGACGGTTGTGGAAATGAATAATACGCAACAACATTGTACACACACCCCTGTACAGATCATGTGGTGGAAGTAACCATACTCTACCAATATCCAGATTCAAATCTCGACGTTGAATACTACATTTATAACAACATCACTACCCAATTCGGTTTCGGCACCTTCATCATAGATGATGATTATCTGTCGGAACAGATCTGTCTTCTTGACGGATGTTACAGAATTTATATGAGTCCGCAAGGACAAATGCAAGAAATACTTTGGGAAATTAAAGTCGATGGTTTGATCACACTTGTCTCAGAAAGCTATGATACATATATCAACTTCTCGGTAGGCACTAGGGTGTGCAACTCAGGTGGATGTAATAATCAGCAAGCGTGCAATTTCAGCCCATACGATATGAGCACTTCGGATTGCTGCTATGAATGCACTGAAGTAGAGCTTGCCCAAGGACAGATTCCCGGTATAACGCAATGGGAGGTTCGGAGCACAAATGCAAACGCACAACTTGAAGCAAGTGGCGATGCACTTTTCAATGGCGCGGTATGTTTCGATATACAAGCGTTTACAACTACGAATTGCGCATGTCCGATTCCGAAGGAAATGGATGGAACGGCGCAACACTTACTTTATCTTACAGCGACTGGAATTGGTCTTTTTCAGAGACGCTTGAAACTGGAGCCTACGAATCTGTTTTTTTTACGACAGGAGGTTTTGGATGTACCGATCCAAACTCATGCAATTACAATGATGTGGCGACAATCGAT
>JAWXBG010000037.1:0-18560 GCA_034439875.1 Flavobacteriales bacterium | reverse complement strand
TGCAGCATGGACTATTTATTGTGCAGAATTGGTATTATCCCGAATCACGCGATGGAGATATCGGAATTCATAGGTCGAACTATTACATTGCTCCATCGTGTAGATTCGAGAATCCCGCAGCGCATTAACCTCACGACACTTCCAATGCGCAATGCGGGATTATTTGAGGGTGTATATTCATACATCAAGAATAAAAATCGAGAAAGTGCTTGATATCAAAGGGGGTTAGCGCTGCAATAGATTTCCGATACGGATTCTACGTTCAACCTATTTCTGGTATAAATTTTCGAAAAATGGTCTCTAGGGAAAAAATCCGTTTTTTCAACAAAGTGGGATAAAGTGGTAAACATTGTAACATTGTGGGAATTTCTGTTTATTTTCGTGCCCGTTCAAGGCCAATAATCCATGCTAAATCTCCTGGGAGAACATCATTGTAAAGTCGATGCGAAGGGTCGCATGATGTTTCCTGTCAAACTGCGAAAGCAGCTAGAACAGGAGATACATCACGGTTTAGTGATCAATCGCAATCTCTTTTTGAAGTGTCTAACCCTCTATCCGAAATCGGAATGGGACCGAGTGCAGCAGGAAATGAAGCTTTTGAGTCGTTACAACGAGAAACACCAGAAGTTCATGATCAAGTTTTTGGGCGGGGCTACCACATTGGAATTAGATGACGCGGGTCGTCTGCTCTTGCCAGCCGCACTGCTTGATCATGCACAAATTGATCTCAAGAAGAACAACGAAATCGTTATCACCGGAATCGGTGAGCAAATGAATTTATGGAGCAGTGGCAATTACAAGAAAATGATGGCCGAGCAAAGCGATGAGGATTTCTCGACGCTGGCTGGTGAGATAGACGAGTTCATTCAAACAAAGCAGAAGAACTCATGAGGAAGAAGAAAAATGTAAATGCAAGCGGGCTGAATAGTAGCGAACGCCAATGAGCGAATCGGAATACCATCGTCCGGTTATGTTGCAACAAGCTATAAAGGCGCTTGAGATTAAATCCGACGGTGTTTATGTGGATGTCACCTTCGGAGGAGGAGGTCATTCAAAGGAAATTTTGAAATATCTGAAAGGGGGAAAACTGATTGCATTTGATCAGGATCCAGAGGCAATAGCAAATGCACCACAAGATGAAAGATTCATTCTGATCCACGACAATTTCAGAAATCTTTTGAAAACTCTTCGTGAAAGGGGAATATCTGAAGTGGATGGAGTGCTGGCAGATCTGGGTGTTTCATCTCATCAGTTTGATTCGGCGGAGCGAGGATTTTCTCTGCGATTCGAAGGAAGACTTGATATGCGAATGGATATGAAGTCGGACCAGAGCGCATGGAATGTGATAAATGAATATGAGCACGGTCAACTCGCAAGGGTTTTGCGCTCATACGGAGAAGTTGAAAATGCAGGCTCTGTTGCTACAAGCATCTTGAAGTCGAGGCCACTAGATACAGTGATGCAGTTGAAAGAGGCAATAGGACGATTCGCACGAAGAGGAAAGGAGCATAAGTTTTTTGCTCAAATTTTTCAGGCTTTGCGAATTGAGGTGAACGATGAGATGGGTGCTCTCCGGGATTTGCTCACCCAAGTACCACAGGCCCTCGGAAAGGATGGAAGACTGGTAGTCATTAGTTACCACTCATTGGAAGACAGGCTTGTAAAAAATTACATGAAGTCTGGTTCGCTCGAGGGAGAGTTGACAAAGGATATATACGGAAACGTGCAACGTCCAATGGAACCAACGCTTAAGAAGGCATTGATTCCGGAGGAAGAAGAGATAAATGAAAACAATAGGGCGCGCAGTGCGAAACTGAGGGTAGCCATCAAACACTAACTAGCTAGATGAAGAATTCCGAAAAGGAAGTTCTATCTGAGAAGAAAGCAGAGCGCACTGCGGGGCGCAATAAGTTTTCGATTGCCATCAACAAGTTGTTGAATGGTGAGTTTCTCGCGCGAGAGGGCCTAGTTAAACACTTCAACTTTATAGCATTCCTCGTTGGTTTACTTATCCTGCACATTTCACTTATCTACTATTACGAAAACACCGAAAGGCAGATAGGTCGAATTCGCAAGGACATGGATGAGGAAAAAAGCGAATACAGTTCAATCATCGGAAAGTACGAAGCGGAAAGACGTCAATCGAAAGTTGCTGCCAAGGTGGCTGAGCTCGGCTTACATGAGCTAATCACTGAGCCAAAGATTATTGAAGTAGAACCCGGTTATCTAGAGGAGGAATAGTGATGGAGAACAAAACGCACAATATCGGTTCCAGGGCATACATCGTATTTATCTGTTTTGCTTTACTAGCAGTAGCAGTTATTGGCAGAGTTTTCTTTCTTCAATTGTTTCCCGATCCGGAAGCGAGCCTTTTGGCGAAAAATTACACCGAACGTGTTCGCGATATAGTTCCGGTTCGCGGTCATATTTACTCTTCTGATGGAAGCCTTCTGGCAACAAGTGTCGCAGAATACGACCTGCGATGGGATGCGAAGGCGAGTTACAACATTGATGAGTATCGTACTAAAATCGATTCGTTTTGTGTGAAAATGTCAAGGCTCTTTGGTGACCAGTCATCAGCTCAATACAAATCTATTTTTTCTAAAGCACGTGTCGATGGAAATAGATATGTATTGATCAAAGATAAAATTACTCATCCACAAATGCAGATGATCCGTGATTTTCCTTTCATCAAAATGGGACCTGCAAAGGCTGGATTTGTAGTTGTAAACAAACATGTACGTCAACGACCGCAAGGACCGGTTGCGCGCCGAACCATAGGTAGTGCGGGTGTTTCCGATGGCGACACTACGCGCAACGGATTGGAACTGGCCTATGACTCATGGCTTTCAGGTAAAAAGGGAAAGCAGTTGATGGAAAAAATTCCGGGTGGCTATTGGAAGCCGATGGAGAATGATTACATCGTAGAACCTGAACAGGGTTGTGATGTGATTTCAACCATCAATTCTCACCTCCAAGACGTAGCACATACTGCCTTGATGAAGCAATGTCAATCGAGCAAGGCTTCCTGGGGTACTGTGATTTTAATGGAGGTCGAAACAGGTTATGTGCGAGCTATATCCAACTTGAAAAGAACTGGTGATGGAGTGTATGAGGATATAGAAAATTTTGCAGTAACACATCCTGTCGAGCCCGGCTCAACATTCAAGTTGGCTTCGCTCATGGCATGTATGGAAGAGGGAACACTACATCTTGATGATACAGTGGACACAGGCAACGGACGCATTTCTTTTCATGGATTGGAAATGACAGATAGCAATGCCGACAAAGGTGGTCACGGTGTGATCAATATAGAGCAATGCTTTGAAATGTCTTCAAACGTAGGCACAGCATTAATCGTGAAAAGAACATTCAAAAACGATCCGCAGAAATTTTTAGACCATTTACACAGATTCGGATTAAGTAAACCTCTCGATATCGAATTGAAGGGTGAATTGGCACCGAGTATTTATGCCAACACAAAGAGTAAGGGGTGGTCAGGTGTTTCGCTTACCCAAATGGCAATTGGTTATGAGCTTCTGCAAACCCCTCTTCAGATGCTTTCTTTCTACAACGCTGTTGCAAACAATGGCAAAATGATGCGACCCCTTTTCGTGGAAGAAATCAGAAAAAATAATCGGGTAATAGAAAGAATAAGACCTCAAGTGGTTCATGAAGATTTCTGCACAGGAAAGACCATTGAAATGGCTAAGAAGATGATGGAAGGAGTAATGGAAGAAGGTGGAACCGCAGATTATGTGTTTGCAAAGTCATCATACAAGGCCGCAGGAAAAACAGGGACAGCTTGGTTGAATGAAGGTGGCGGCTATCAGCATCGTCGTTATCGAGCATCCTTCGTTGGCTACTTCCCCGCCGAGAATCCAAAGTATTCATGTATTGTGATGATCAATAATCCTGAGGGAGCATATTACGGTAGCAGTGTTGCAGCGCCTGTTTTCAAAGAACTATCGGACAAGATATGTTCCACAGAACTCGAATTTCATAAAGCAAATACAGAACCACAAGTGTTAGCTGAGGAGAAAATGATTCCCATTTCAAAGGGAGGATCTTCCAAACAGCTATCAACAGTTTTTCGCGGACTTAATATCCCGATGGAAGGCGATGTGAATTCAGAGTGGGCGAAAACGAGTTCTGCTCCTGACAAAGTAACAGTTACTCCATTAAATATCGAATCCGGAAAGGTGCCTGATGTTAAGGGCATGGGGCTGCGCGACGCATTGCACATTCTCGAAAATCAAGGAATGAAAGTTCAGGTTTTTGGAACAGGCAAGGTAAACACGCAGTCGGTCAATCCGGGCGCTCCTGTGAACAGTAACAAGTACATAACGATACATCTTTCATGAAACTATTGAAAGACATATTATATCGTTCACGAATTGTAGAAGTCGTTGGTGATACACAACTCGCTATCGATCACATCACAATGGACTCTAGGTTGGTGAAAACTATGAGTTTGTTCGTTGCTGTAAGAGGAGTGAGTTCTGATGGTCACGATTACATTGAACAATCCATCGAAAAAGGTGCCGTGGCAATAGTATGCGAGGAGCTTCCAAAAAGTCAAAGAGAGAACATTACGTACGTTTGTGTAACCGATTCTCATGAGTCTTTGGGATTGATTGCTTCTAATTTCTTCGATAACCCTTCAGAGAAGATTAAAGTTATTGCAGTTACTGGAACAAATGGCAAGACCACCACTGCAACTTTATTGTACAGACTATTCACACTTCTTGGATTCAAATCAGGCTTACTTTCTACTGTAGTAAATCGCATTGGAAAAAAAGATATTGAAGCCACTCATACAACTCCTGATGCGGTAAAGCTGAATGAGCTCTTATCTCAAATGGTTGCAGAGGACTGTCAATATTGCTTTATGGAAGCATCATCACATGCTATTCATCAAAAACGTATTGCAGGTACAAAATTCAGGGGGGCAGTGTTTACAAACATTACGCACGATCACCTCGATTATCACAAAACATTTAAAGAATACATATCTGCCAAAAAGGCTCTGTTTGATCAATTGTCTTCGAGTGCATTTGCATTGGTAAACAAGGATGACAGAAATGGTTTGGTGATGTTGGAAGGCAGCAAGGCAATTAAGCGCACTTATGCTCTGCAATCAATGGCAGACTATAAAGCCAAGGTGATAGAAAATCAATTTACTGGGTTGCATCTGATGATTGATGGGAAGGATTTTTACTCACGACTGATCGGTGGATTTAATGCATATAATTTACTGGCAGTCTATGGAGTGGCGTGCGAAATGGGTCAGGATCCTGTAAACGTATTGACGGCACTTTCGCAACTCGAATCGGTTGAAGGTCGTTTTCAGTATCTCAAAACTCCCAGCAATGTCACAGCAATAATAGACTATGCTCACACTCCTGATGCACTTAGAAATGTCTTGAGCACCATTGCAGAAGTCCGCACTGGCAACGAACAAGTAATCACAGTAGTGGGATGCGGAGGCGATAGAGATCGAGAAAAGAGACCTGTGATGGCATCCATCGCAGTGGAAATGTCGAATCGTGTAATACTTACAAGCGACAATCCGCGCAGTGAGGACCCCGATCAAATCATTGCCGAAATGCGGGCAGGTGTCGATAAGGGGCAGGAGAAGAAGGTAGTAAGCATTACAGATCGCGCTGAGGCAATTAAGCTCGCTTGCTCATTGCTCAACGAGGGAGATATTCTATTGGTAGCTGGCAAAGGCCATGAAAAATATCAAGAGATCAAAGGGGTCAAGAATCCATTTGATGATTACAAATTGGTTGGTGAATCACTTCAATTATACCAAAAATAATGCTCTATCACCTCTTTACATATCTGAATGAAGAAATGTCACTGCCGGGAGCAGGATTATTTCAGTACATCTCTTTTCGTGCGGCGTGCAGTGTGATATTATCACTTATTATCTCCTTGCTTTTTGGAAAGACATTGATCAAATGGCTTCGCAACAAGCAGGTAGGAGAAAGCATTCGCGACCTCGGTTTGGAGGGTCAGGCCGAGAAGGCGGGAACTCCTACGATGGGGGGCTTAATTATGATAGCGGCGATTCTAATACCAACCTTATTATTTGCTCAGCTCACGAATATTTATATACAGATAATGATCATTGCCACTGTTTGGCTTGGCATTGTTGGGTTCATGGATGATTATATCAAAGTATTCAAAAAGGATAAACGAGGACTGGCAGGAACATCAAAAATAATTGGTCAAGTTGGAGTCGGAATCATTGTGGCTTCAATGCTGTATTTCAGTGAAGATGTTACTATCAAAGAACGTCGACACGACCAACAAAATCTAACCGCTCAAAATGACAATGCGTCTGATCCATCAAACTGGGTGGAAAAGAAAGTATTGAAAACGACTATTCCATTTATCAAGGACAACGAGTTTTACTATGCTTGGTTACTTCCGGATAGTTGGCAGAACAAGATTTCTCTATTTGTTGTTTTTACTCTTGTTGTGATCCTCATCGTTACAGCAGTTTCAAATGGAGCCAATATCACAGATGGAATTGATGGTTTGGCTACAGGAACCTCTGCAATCATTGGAGTCACTTTGGCCATTTTCGCATACGTCAGTGGTAACTACATCTTCGCCGATTACCTAAACATTATGTATATACCGAGGAGCGGTGAGCTCACGGTATTCATAGCTGCATTCGTAGGTGCGTGTATTGGTTTTCTATGGTACAACTCTTACCCAGCGCAAGTATTCATGGGTGATACCGGTAGTTTGGCATTGGGAGGAATTATTGCCACGTTCGCAATCGCAGTTCGAAAGGAACTTCTAATTCCAGTTTTGTGCGGAATATTTCTCATTGAAAATCTTTCTGTAATGATTCAGGTGGCATATTTCAAGTACACCAGAAGGAGATATGGAGAAGGACGGAGAATTTTCCTCATGTCGCCTCTGCACCATCATTTTCAGAAGAAGGGATTTCATGAATCTAAAATCGTTTCTCGGTTCTGGATCGTCGGAATCATGCTCGCTATCATCAGCATCATAACACTCAAAACAAGATAAATCTGAACAAGCCAATTGTCATATTAGGTGGTGGCGAAAGCGGTGTGGGTGCGGCTGTGCTCGCGTTTCACAAAGGATTTGATGTGTTCCTAAGCGATCGTGGAGTGCTGCAAGAAAAATACAAAGTGGTATTGAGTGCGCATGGAATCGACTATGAAGAAGGAGTCCACACTGTAGAGAAAATTCTCGAAGCAGGTGAAGTGATCAAAAGTCCGGGCATTCCAAATAAGGCTCCTGTCATTGTATCTCTAAAAGAAAAAGGTATTCCTGTTGTATCCGAAATCGAATTTGCTGGTCGATATACGAATGCCAAGAAGATTTGTATTACTGGTTCGAATGGCAAAACCACAACGACTCTTCTCACGCATCACATTTTGAAAAATGCTGGTCTCAACGTTGGTTTGGCTGGCAACGTAGGCAAGAGTTTCGCACTTCAAGTAGCTACATCCGATTTTGATTATTACGTAATTGAGTTAAGCAGTTTTCAGCTCGACGATATGTTTGATTTCAAAGCGGACATTGCAGTGTTGACCAATGTAACGCCTGATCATTTGGATCGTTACGACTATAAGTTCGAGAATTATATCAATTCTAAATTCAGGATTCTGCAAAACCAAAGTGCATCAGATGCCTTTGTGTTTAATGCCGATGATCCTGCCTCACAAGATTATTTAAGCAAGCATTCAGTTGCTGCAAAGAAATACGCATTTACACTCAACTCGTCGCTACCCTATGGTATCACCGACGGCGCTTGGGTAGAAGGAAACCAATTTATAATCAACGTAAACCAAAACCCGCTCCCTATGTCAATTCACGAACTCGCCTTACAAGGCAAACACAATCTTGCAAACTCAATGGCTGCAGGCGTCTCAGGCCGTATCCTCGATCTTCGCAAAGAACTCGTAAGAGAAAGCCTTGAAGATTTCGAAAACATCGAACACCGAATGGAATTTGTTGCCAGGGTGAATGGAATTACTTTCATCAACGATAGCAAGGCCACAAACGTGAACTCTACTTGGTATGCCCTTGAGAGCATGGACAAACCTGTAGTATGGATAGCAGGTGGCCAAGACAAAGGAAATGATTATGCAGAATTGAATGATTTAGTAAAATCAAGAGTGAAGGCTATCATTTGTATGACCAAAGACAGCGAAAAACTTCACAAAGCTTTTGGAAGTATGGTTCGTTCAATAGAAGATGTGAACTCTGCAGAACAAGCTGTTCGCTTGGCTTATGAATGGGCTCACGAAGGAGATGTTGTTTTGTTGTCTCCTGCTTGTGCGAGCTTCGACCTCTTCGAAAGCTATGAAGATAGAGGAAGACAATTTAAGACTGCAGTTCATGGTTTGTAATAGGTAGTCTTTATTATAGAATAGATGAAAGCAATATTCGAAAAGCTGCAAGGCGATCGTGTGATATGGATGGTAGCCATGTTCTTGTCTATCATTTCTATCTTGGCGGTGTACAGTGGTATTTCCACACTGGCTTATAAAGCAGACGGAAGCACTTTGAAATTAATGTTGAAGCACAGCATCATGATCGGAGCCGGTTTTGTGCTGATGTATTATGTACACAAAATACATTTCAAATATTTTCCAAAATTTTCGGTATTGCTCATTTGGATTGCAGGTATTCTTTTACTTCTGACCTTCTTTGTGGGATCAAATTTGAACAGTGCAGATCGTTGGTTACCCATTCCGTATACCGGTTTAACTTTTCAGCCATCCGATATGGCGAAATTCGTTTTGATCATTTACGTGGCTCGTTTACTTCATCAGCGAAGAGAAATGCTAGATGATTTTCGAAATGGAGTCCTGCCTGTTATTCTTCCCGTAGCAATTATATGTGGACTTATCCTGAGGTCTAATTTTTCTACTGCTTTTATTTTAGCTATCGTTTGTCTGATCATGATGTTCATAGCTGGAGTGCCGGGCCGTCATCTCTTTAAACTTATGGGTGCTGGTGTAGGCGTAATACTGCTTATTGTTGCCGTGGGTGAATTAACTCCGGCTGATACGTTGCCCAGATATCAAACTTGGAAGAATAGAATTTTCAATAAAGTAGAAGGCAATGATGAAGGGAATTATCAGGTAAACATTGCTAAATATGCTATCTCTGAGGGTGGGCTATTTCCTTCGCTCCCCGGAAGCGGATCTACTCGGAACTTTTTGCCTCATCCATATTCAGACATGATATATGCGTGGATCATTGAAGAATACGGAAGTCTTTTGGGAGGAATTGGAGTAATGATGCTTTACGTTATTTTACTCTTTCGATCTATCAGGATAGCGAGTAAATGTCCGAAGTTCTACGCGTCGCTGATAGCAGTAGGACTGAGTCTTTTGCTTGTAACTCAAGCAATGGTGAATATGGCAGTAGCAGTCGACTTGTTTCCCACCACAGGACAGCCATTGCCGCTAGTAAGCCTTGGAGGTACATCTACAATTTTCACCTGTTTAGCAATAGGACTTATTTTGAGTATTAGCAGAAGTGTATTCAATCCCGAATTGTTAGACAACCCTACAGTGGTAGATGAGAATGACACAGTAAATAATCATCCTGCTGTTGCATGAGCGATTCAATTGAAGGAAAATCAATTCGGGTAATTATGAGTGGGGGAGGTACTGGCGGACATATTTTTCCGGCCATAGCTATCGCCAGGTCTATTCAACGACGAGATCCAAATAGTGATGTGCTTTTTGTAGGTGCTTTGGGAAAAATGGAAATGGAAAAAGTTCCACAGGCAGGATTCAATATAGTAGGACTTCCCATTGTGGGTATACAGCGCAGAATTACATGGCGCAATTTATTGGTGCCTTTTAAAGTGCTATTCAGTTTGTACAAAGCTAGAAAAGTGATTAAGGAATTTAAACCAGATATTGCTATTGGAGTGGGAGGGTACGCGAGTGGTCCCCTGATTCAAGTAGCTGCATCAATGGGTATAAAATGTCTGATTCAAGAGCAGAATTCATATCCGGGAATTACCAACAAACTTCTTTCCAAAAAAGTGGATAGAATATGCGTGGCGTACGAAGGTCTTGAGAAATATTTTCCACCTTCGAAGATCGTTTTTACTGGAAATCCGGTAAGATCTGAAGTAATTGATATATCAACGAAGCGCGGTCCAGCTATAAGTTATTTCGAACTACAACCAGATCTCAAGATCTTGCTTTTTGTGGGAGGAAGTTTGGGGGCTAGAACTATCAATCTGAGTTTGACTAAATGTATCGAAGAGCTACATAATTTGGGTTTTCAAATCATCTGGCAAACTGGAAAGGGATACTATGAAACAGCAAAAAATTTGGTAGAGAGTACCGGGCTGCCTCACGTAAAAGTCTATGAATTTATCAGGGATATGGATTTGGCATATGCAGCATCTGACGTGATTGTGAGTAGGGCGGGTGCTATGAGTATATCGGAGTTGTGTTTGGTAGGTAAACCAGTTGTGTTAATTCCCTCGCCAAATGTTTCAGAAGATCATCAAACAAAAAATGCTGTGGCCTTAGTGAATCGGGGAGCGGCTATTTTGCTGAAAGACTCAGATGCACCTGCGCAATTGTTGAGTGTTTTGAAATCACTATTGGCTGATGAAATTCTCTTGAATAGTCTATCAGAGAATATTCGTAAAATGGGAAAGGCCAATGCAGACGAGGAAATAGCGAATGAAGTTTTTAAATTAATAGGACAGATCGAAAAATGATGAAATTCGATCGCATAGAGATATACTATTTCTTAGGCATTGGAGGCATAGGAATGTCGGCATTAGCGAGATATTTTCACAGTCAAGGAAAGGCAGTAATGGGTTATGATCGCACAAGCACTCCCCTCACAATCGCACTTGAAATGGAGGGAATAGACGTGCATTACGACGACAATGTGATAAATATTCCCCAAATATTTAAGGTTACGGATCTCGAAAAGATCCTTGTGGTTATTACACCGGCAATACCTGCCGAATCAATGGAATGGGCGTGGTTTCGCGACCAGGGATTTTCGATTAAGAAAAGGAGTGAGGTTTTGGGCCTTATTACAGCATCAACCAAAACCATTGCCATTGCCGGAACACATGGTAAAACAACAACAAGCAGCTTGGCTGCACATATTTTGACTTCCAGTGGACATGGATGCAATGCGTTCCTCGGAGGGATCACTGCGAATTACAATTCCAACCTGTTAATATCGCATCGAGCGGAATGGACGGTGGTTGAGGCGGACGAATATGATCGTTCGTTTTTGACCCTTTCCCCGGACATAGCAGTGATCACCTCCATGGACGCAGATCATCTTGATATCTACGGATCGGAGGAATACGTGCGGGAGTCATTCAATCTTTTCGCGGCCAAATTGAAGCAGGGAGGCAGTCTAATAGTGAGGACAGATCTTCCTTTGGTCAATAGAACTGAACAAGCTTTTGATTACTCGGCTGAATTGGGTGGCGATTTCTTCGCTTCAAATATTCATATTAAGGAAGGAAGGTTTTTCTTCGATTTTTACTTTGATCACCCCTTAGCCAATGGTGTTTGGAAGGAGCTCGAGCTGGGCATTCCGGGTCGACATAATATCGAAAACGCAGTGGCGGCCACGGCGGCGGCTTTGATTTTAGGTATTGGTGAAGAGGCAATACGTACCGCTCTTTCCACGTTCAAAGGCGTTAAACGTAGATTTGAATACATCCTCAAAACCGATGAACTAGTATTCATTGATGATTATGCGCACCATCCGGAGGAGATTCGTGCGATGCTCAATGCGATGCGGGAGTTGTATCCGGACAAAAAGGTTACCGGAGTGTTTCAGCCCCATTTGTTCTCAAGAACCCGAGATTTTGGCGATGCGTTCGGCGAAATTCTGGGTCAGTTCGACGAAATCATCCTTCTGCCGATTTATCCCGCCCGTGAGCGCCCTTTGCCCGAAATTGATTCACAATGGCTGTTGGATAAAATATCGGGGAACCATAAAAAACTCGTTGAGAAAAATGAGTTATTAGACGAATTGTTTTCCCGTAATCTGGAGGTAGTCGTTACCATCGGTGCGGGGGACATTGACGAATGGGTAGTTCCCATCAAGAATATGCTTTTGAAAAGATGAAAACCGAGAAGGATCAAAATGAAAAAGTAGCTCTCCGCCGCAAGCGGTGGCGCGCTATTGCCATCAATTCGATGGCCGTTGTGGGAGCGCTCGCACTTTTTGCATTGCTCGGATTTGTGGGGAAAAGTCAGTCCGAAAATCGATGCCACAGCGTGGAGGTGAAGTTGAAAAATCCCAATGGACATGATTTTGTAAGTGAAAAGCAAATTTTGAAATCCGTTTATGGATCTACCGATTCTATTCAGGGCAAACTTGTGAAGGACATTGACCTCACTCAAATTCATGCCGCAGTTGTTAAAAACGGAGCCGTGCGTGAGGCTCATGTGTACACCACCATCGACGGAAGACTCAGAATAGATGTCGATCAAAGAACTCCTATTGCCAGAATTTTAAATCAAAGTGGAACAGGATTTTATCTGGATGAGCAAGGATTTACCATGCCATTAAGCGATTTGTACTCTGCGGATGTGCCACTATTTACAGGCAATCTCTCAGAATCCATGATGCAGTCATCTGTTCTCGAAATGACAGGAGATACAGCATTTTGCGAGCGATCGTTCCTTGATGACATTTATCGAATTACGAATTACATTTCCAAGAATGAATTTTGGTCTGCTCAGATTGAACATTTTTACGTGAACTCTTTGGGTGAATTTGTAATGGTTCCAAGAGTAGGGGACCATAGAATCGTAATTGGGAATACCGAAAATCTCGACAATAAATTCAGAAAATTGATGGCTTTTTATGTGGATGTGATGCCCGTGAAAAACCTTAATAATGTCAAAACCATCAACCTCAAATACAAGGGCCAAGTGGTCTGCGATCAATAACCTGACAATACAACAAGAATATGAAAGTGGAATCACAAAGCACAGATAAGAAACAGGAAATCGTTGTTGGATTGGATATTGGAACAACCAAGATTGCTTGTATTGTTGGAAGGAGAAATGAATTTGGAAAAATTGAAATTCTCGGAATCGGCAAAAGCGAATCAATTGGTGTGACGCGCGGTGTTGTTTCTAATATTGAAAAAACCGTTCAGTCTATACGAACTGCCGTTCTAGAGGCCGAAGCCATTAGTGGTGTCGACATTAAAGTGGTCAACGTTGGTATTGCTGGTCAACACATCAAGAGCCTACAGCACCGAGGCATGCGCACTCGTAGAAACATTGATGAGGAAATTACACAGGCCGACATTGATGCTCTCGTTGAAGACATGTACAAACTTGTGATGTTGCCCGGCGAAGAAATTATTCACGTCCTTCCACAGGAGTTTACGGTTGATAGTGAAATTGGAATTAAGGATCCCATTGGTATGTGTGGTATTCGCCTTGAGGCCAATTTTCATATCATCACCGGACAACTAGCTGCGGCAAAAAATATATACAAGTGCGTTTCTAAGGCGGGTTTGGAAGTACAGCAACTCATACTGGAGCCATTGGCATCGAGTGAAGCTGTAATCAGCGATGAAGAAAAGGAAGCAGGTATTGTTTTAGTAGATATTGGAGGAGGAACAACTGACATTGCTATATTTCAGGATGGCATAATTCGACATACTGCTGTAATTCCCTTCGGAGGAAATGTGATTACCGAAGATATTAAGCAAGGTTGTACTATCATGAAGAACCAAGCGGAGTTGCTCAAAACCAGATTTGGATCGGCCCTAGCTCTCGAGAATAAGGAGAACGAAATTGTATGTATTCCGGGTTTGCGCGGACGAGAACCAAAGGAGATATCAGTAAAGAATCTTGCTCATATCATACAAGCGCGCATGGAAGAAATTCTCGAGCACGTTCATTATGAGATTAAGAATAGCGGCTTTGAAAAGCAGTTGATCGGAGGTATCGTAATGACTGGCGGCGGAGGCCAGATGAAGCACATGAAACAATTGGTAGAATTTGTAACCGGAATGGATTGCCGTATCGGATATCCCAATGAATATGTATCGAAGGTTCCCGATGAAAAGATGTTGACTCCTTCACTCGCGACGGGAGTAGGACTCGTTATAAAAGGATATGAGAAAGTGCCTTTATCTTCGTCCTCTTCAGGTGTAGTCACAGAAGAGCCTCTTGTTGTTCAAGCACCACCGCGTCCGCGCAAACTTGATCGTGGACCGGCATCTTTCCTTGCGAAAATTAAGGAATTTTTTGAGGCTGAGGACGATTGAGCTAATCATCGAAATGTGTCCGCTGAATTTTGTTCAAATCCGGACAATCCTTCATGGATATTGTAGATCGGGGATTACGACATGAAATAGGCGAGAGGTCATATAATTATTAAATCTACAACTAGGCCTACCCAAGGAACGAATTCAGTTTCCTTTGCCATCTCTAAAGTCAATCGATTTCACTCGTCCTTTTACTCTGCCGTTTATCATGCAAAGTAATTATCTCAAAATATTTCCGACCTTGTGAACAATTGTAGCCCTAGTTTTGATTTCAGTAAAACCATAATCTCATTATTCTTACCTATGAAAAAAGTTCTATTTCTCGCGGTGATAGTCCTTAGCAGCCTCACCGGATTCAATCAAACAGCAGACGAAATTGTACAAAGTGCCCACGAGGTCATCGGTGGCAGTGCGTGGGATAAAGTGAACTCCATCAAAATGAACTCTGTGGTGGAGGAACAAGGCATGAAAATCCCATTGGAAATTGTGCTTATGCGCGATGGTCGTACCTACACGAAGATCAACATTCAAGGAATGGATATCTTCCAGAATGTGTTTGATGGCACCAACTTATGGTCAATCAATTTCTACACTCAAAAGGCAGAAAAGGCCGATAATGAAGCATTGGAAAACTTCAAACGCACCCTAGCCGATTTTCCCAGTGCCATCACAAATTACAAACAGAACGGTTATGCTATAGAACGCCTCACCGATGATGTGGTTGACGGTACCAACTGTTACAAAATCAAATTGACTAAGAAGCCGCAGTTGGCCGATGGGGTAGAAGTATCCGATATCGAA
The DNA here is from genome assembly GCA_034439875.1 of Flavobacteriales bacterium. Classification (GTDB taxonomy): domain Bacteria; phylum Bacteroidota; class Bacteroidia; order Flavobacteriales_D; family Sanyastnellaceae; genus JAWXBG01. Next base: position 3,454 of record JAWXBG010000037.1, on the reverse strand, counting down.
TACCATTACTTCGATAAAGATTCTTATGCTCATATCATGGTCGAAACTGAAATCATGACCGGAGAGATGAAAGGTAAAATGTCTCAAGTGAAATTCAGCGATTACCAAGAAGTAAGCGGAGTATATCTGCCTTATTCTATGGATCAGGGAATCAAAGATCTCGGTTCACAAACCATTCCTTTCACAACGGTTGAAATCAACCCTACAATTGACGAAACGCTTTTCACCTACAAAGGAGAATAAACCCTCAACATAAATTCACATGCTGCGTAGACTAACATTAATCGCTTTTTTGGCGACGAGTGTACATTTTGCCCATTCACAAGAGAATATAGGCGACTTTTTTGGCGACTACAAGGCCCGTCATATTGGTCCAGCCATAATGAGCGGACGCGTTGCCGACATTGAAGGACATCCCACTAATTCGCAGATTATATATGTAGGTACCGCCGGTGGTGGTGTCTGGAAATCGAACGACGCTGGAGTTAATTTCAACTCCGTTTTCGACGATTACTGTCAATCAATTGGTGCAGTAGCTGTCGATCCAAATGATCCCGACAATACAGTATGGGTTGGAACAGGAGAGGTCTGGACCCGCAATAGTGTTTCCATAGGCGATGGTATTTACAAATCATCTGATGGTGGAAAGAGTTGGAGCAACATGGGACTCAAAAATTCTGAACGCATAAGTTCGATCAAAATTCATCCGAAAGATCCAAACACCATTTATGTCGGAGTCCTTGGGGCCCTTTGGAGTGACAGCGAAGAACGAGGCGTATATAAAACATCCGATGGCGGAAAAACTTGGAACAAAATTCTATATGTAAACCCAGGTACTGGGTGTTCTGAACTGATCATGGATCCACAAAATCCGGATGTGCTCTATGCAGCATTTTGGGAGTTTCGCAGAACCGCTTATTCCTTTTCATCGGGTGGACTGAACAGTGCGCTTTATAAATCGGATGACGGAGGAAAGACATGGAATAAAATTCACCAAGGATTTCCGCAGGGAAAACTAGGAAGGATAGCATTTACTGTGGCACCTTCCGACAATAAAATACTTTATGCAGCTATAGAAGCTGAGCAAGACAAAGACAAAGGTCTTTATCGTTCAGATGATGGCGGTGCTTCTTGGAAATTTCTAAATGGTGATTTTGGTCTGGTTATTCGACCTTTCTACTTCTCGCGCATGACGGTGGATCCCACAAATCCGGAAATCTTAGTGAAAGCCGGACTTTTCGGCTCCCTTAGTCGAGATGGAGGAAAAACATTTAAGGGTCTTGGTTCCATGCACCCCGATATCCATGATGTATGGTTTGATCCGAACAACTCACAAAATTTATATGTAGCAACAGACGGTGGTATCTATAGAAGTAGCAACATGGGCACTACGATGCAGATTTCAGAAACTCTTCCGGTGTCTCAGTTCTACCACGTAAGTGTAGACAATCGCGAACCATATTATGTCTTCGGTGGACTGCAAGACAACAACTCATGGTTCGGCCCATCGGCCAGCCCGGGTGGTGTTGAATCCCGCGACTGGGAGTTAGTAGGTATGGGTGATGGATTTCGGGTGTATCCGCATCCTACAAATCCGGAAATCGTATACTCTGAAATGCAAGGAGCAGAGGGCGTATGGCGCTTCAATACTAAAACACAACAAATAAGAGATATCGCACCAACGGCAAGTAAAAACGAAGCCAAACTTCGATTCAATTGGAACGCTCCTATAAATACAAGCCTGCATCATCCCGATCGCCTATTTATCGGATCTCAATTTTTGATGATGTCAGATGATCGCGGCGATACATGGAAACGTATTTCTCTGGATTTAACTTCCAATGATCCGAACAAACAGTTGCAAGAAAGTTCTGGAGGACTGTCTAAAGATAACTCCGGTGCAGAAAATCATTGTACCATCTTTACAATAGCGGAATCTCCCAAAAGCGACAAGGTTATTTGGGTCGGAACCGATGATGGACAAGTTCAACTCACGCGGGACGGTGGAATCACTTGGAGCAATCTTAGAGTTAACATCACCGGTCTCCCTGCCAACACTTGGTGCTATCACATCGAGGCCAGTGTTTTTGGCGAGAACATTGCTTATGCTGTTTTCGAAGATCATAGCAGAGGCAACTTTACGCCATATGTATACAAAACAACTGACTATGGTAAGACCTGGAATGCGATTGTAAGCAATACCATTCCAACTTTTGTGCGCAGCTTGCAAGAAGATCTTGTTAACCCTGATCTGCTATACATTGGCACAGAGATGGGATTGTATGTGACACTTGATGGAGGTAAAAATTGGGCCCGGTTCAAAAGCAACTTCCCAGCAGTAGCTGTGCATTATTTGGAGATGCATCCCAAAACCAACGACTTGATTGCGGCCACACATGGACGAGGAATTATCATTCTCGACAACTCGGCCATCATTCGCGAACTCACGGGTAATGTACTTAACAAAAGCTTGCACTTTTTTGCCGCCAAACCTTATGTGATAGATGAGAAGTCTAACTTCGGAGGCACTAGCAACGGAAATCAGTTTGTGGGTCAGAATCCACCCACAAGTGCGCAGATCACTTATTTTATGAGTAAGCGTCACACCTTTGGAAAGATGAGTATGGAGATCGTCGATGCCGAAGGAAAATTGGTAACCACATTGCAGCCCGGAAAGCAGAAAGGAATCAATACAGTTTCATGGTCGTTCAATTCGATGGTTCCAAAATCCGCTAAGGGCAAGACATTCGGAGGAACTTTTGTGCCTGCACCAACGGTGAAGGCCGGTAAATACAAAGTTCGCATTACCAAGGGAACTGAACTATTTGAGCAGGATATAGAAGTGAAATACGATCTCAATTCTATATATACTTTGGCCGAACGCTCTAAACAGCAGGAGGTAACGATGCAACTCTTCAACAATGTTCAAGATCTCGCATATCTGGTTTATCAAATAGACCAATGGGATCAAGTGGTAGAAAATTATATCAAGAAAAATCCAAAGGCATCGAAGAATACGATAGCACTTGGCAAAAAGTTGGATGCACTTCGCGAGGAGTTGGTCGTAACCACAGGAGATAATTATGTGGGAACTGCAGAACCAAGACTCCGTGAAAAGTTGTCGGATTTATATGCCTCTATTGCGAATTATCCCGGTCAGCCCTCTTCATCGCAGATCGAAACCATTGACGTGCTGCGAAGCGATTACACAAACCATCTCAATATATGGAACGCACTGCAATCGGCCGAACTCAAAAAATTCATTTCCGAACTAGAAAAGCAAAAGCTCCCTAAAGTTGAAATTAAGGCGATGGAAGATTTTTTGAAAGAAGAATAGATTTTCAAATCAACATTGAACCCAGAATCCACATTGGGATTCGCTATGAAGTGCTAATCCTCACAGATAGCAAGTACTCTCGCAAGATTTTTATTTGATGGTGTATATGCATACATC
>JAWXBG010000036.1:0-14721 GCA_034439875.1 Flavobacteriales bacterium | reverse complement strand
TGGCCTCGTAGCTGTGGGCTTTCCGCGGCGATCCCTCACGGAGGGAATACACACGACTGTATTTTCGATCTTGGATATGTGACCCGCGGGGCGGGTTTGCGGAGCTTGAATTACTTCAAGAGCAATGATGTGACACCCGCGGGACGGTTGAGTGGCATTGGATAAGGTAAATCTATTTTACACCAATAGCGTCTACTCCATTCTGCGCACTTTTCAGCTATGTCACCCGCGGGGCGGGTTTGCGGAGCTTCCATTACTTTAAGATCAATAATGTGACACCCGCTGGGCGTATAGTGTGGCATTGGATTGGATCAGTCTATTTTATGCCAAAACAGTCTACAGTCTAATGCCTACTCTACCGCACCACATTCACGTGACCGACCAACTCTTTGCGCCTGTCTATGCTATCGAAAGAAACGATCCAGACATAGCTGTCGTTTTGAACATAGTATCCGTCTATCCCGCCATCCCAGACCTCATCAATATCATAGGACTCAAATACCAAGAACCCCCAACGGTCAAATATTTGCATGTGAAATCCTTTAATGTTGTCGCCATAAGCCCTGAAGTAATCGTTGATTCCATCTCCATTGGGAGTAATGGTATTTGGGATGTAAATGGGGAAGAAAATTTCCACCCAAACGGAGTCGATGTTTGAACATCCATTGTGATCGGTCACCTCTAAGTAATACCACGAACTGCCTTCCGGAGTTGCCATAGGATAAGGGCAGTCAATACAACTTAATCCATCGGGTGGCGACCAATTGTAATCGAGTCCGAAAGAATTTCCGTACAATTGTGCTGCGTCGGTAAATTCTATGTATTGATCAGGCCCCGCGCTTACAAGAGGCAGTGGCAATACATATACCCACACTGAGTTGGACGCACCACAACCATTTTCATCTATTCCTACAACGGTGAACTCCATGCTCTCCGGTGGACTCAAAAGCGTGTTCGCTTCATTGGGAGGATAGGCGTATGCAGAAGGTTGCCAATTATATTCTTCAGCACCTTCAGCCCATGCAGGCACATATTCACCAAGGCATATCGTACCGCCACCAAAGGCTTGCACACCGGGATAAACAACGTTTACAGTAACTTCGTCAATACCAGTTCCACATGCATTGTTGATCGTCACATAATAGGTGGTTGTATCATTGGGCGATGCAGTTGGATTTTGTACGAAAGGATTGTTGAGGGTTTCAGAAGGAGACCAATTCCAAGTGAAGCCATTCACTGAGTTTAGTTGCACAGAATTTCCCTGACACATATTTATTTCTTCGTACACTGTTCCCCCCGGAATAGAAGTGTCTACAGTAATGGTAACTTGTTCAAATACTTCGCAGCCTTCACTAGTAACAATGCTCACAGTGTACAAAGTAGTTTCGAGAGGACTTGCAATCGGATTAGGGATGAGCGGGTTGTTCAAAGTTTCTTCAGGTACCCAAGTATAATTCACTCCACCGCTTGATGATAATTGTACATCTTCGCCAATACAAATAGTTTCAGGATCGCTGATGCCTGTTTCTGGAATATATATTTCTACTATGACTTCAATTGTGTCTGTTTCACATTCATTGAAATCAATGGCGAAATAAGAAGTAGTTTCTTGTGGATTTACAATAGGATTCGGAATATTGGGATTGTCAAGAGTAGTAGCGTCTATCCAATAAAGATTGCTTGTGCCAGTTGCATTCAATTGTGTTTGCTGACCTGCACATATTGGTTCAACCGGATCTACCACGGGATCCACACCAGGTAGTATTTCAATAATGATGCTTGTGGTATCGGGAAGCAAACATCCGGTGTCATCCGTTGCGATAAGGGTTATGGTATAAAAGCCTTCCTGATCATATATATGCTCGGGTTCAATTTCAGTGCTTGTAGATCCATCTCCAAACGTCCAAAGAAAATTATTGGCTCCAATACTTTGATTTAAGAATTGAGCGGGTTGACTTTCACATACTTGTGTAGGACCATCGATGAGTAATTGTGCTTGTACTGTTCCGAGATTAAATCTGAACACTGCCAGATTGCAACCGAAACTATCATTTGTGTCGCTCCATGCCCCCGGAGAGGTGGGCCAATCACTGTTTGCCTGACAACCTGCACAAACAGCTTGGTAAACAGAACCATTTTTATTGAAGCGAGAAGTACCTCCATCAACGTGTTCATTGCTCGTAGAGCCGCCCATGTATGTGGCATATACCAATTCTGCTGCATCGGGAGAAAGAACGCACAGATAAAAGTCGCTGCCATCGGTGTCGGGTTGGGATGCGTCTGCAGAAACAGGAAGTCCAAAGGTGGTACTCTGCGAGGCATAGCAATCCCATACTACTCCGCAAGGTCCATTTGTTTCACCGCCCCAACCACTTAAGTAAATTTGATTGCAATCTGAAACTAGAAATGCGGTCGGTGATATATCAACTTCTCCACTTCCTGTTCCAATGGTTGTAGTCCAAGTAAGTGAGGTAAGAGCACTGTTGTATTTCCTTATAAATTGACCGCTGTTCGCTTGTCCATATAGTCCGGAAGTTATCACCATGTTCCCATCCGTTTGACCGAGAGCATAGACATTATTGGATTGATCTATTTGCACAAAATAAACTTGATCATATCCTGAAGTTCCTACAAAAGTTCCGTTTTGAACATTAAAAGTGACTGGATCAATTTTGAGAATGAAGCCATCAACGTCACCATTTTGACTCGTATCATGACCTAGGCTGCAATGAGGAAAATTACCACTTCGGGTACCACCGGCGAGAATGATGGTGCCAGTTTCACTGAATTCAATTGCATAACAAGCGTCATCAGCAGCTCCACCGAAATAAGAACTCCAGAGTAGTGAGTTTAAATCTGAATTCATTTCGAATACAATTCCATCGAAGCCACCTCCGCCGAAGGCTGACTGGGTGCTGTTTCCAGCCATAGGAAAATTACCTCGTGTAGTTGAAGCTACATAGACATTATCGTTCTCATCCACGTTTATCTCCCCGCGAAAAGCATCTCCGTAATTATAGAAAAGTTTATCGCCATAATTAAGTCCATCATTTTCACTTCCACCTATGTAGGTACTTGCTAGCATAGCACCTGTTGCACTGAATTTGGAAATTATAAAGTCGCAACCGTCCGGATGACCGCTTACAAAAAATCCAGACATCACAAGAGGAGGACCGCCTACGAAAGTGCTTTGATAAGCGCCGGTGGTGGTGGGGAAATCGTTACTACCTGTTACACCCATCAGCAGAAAATTGTCCTCACTGTCGGCTATAACACTGTGAGGAGACTCTTGATGACCCCCTCCCAGGTATGTGCTATAGAGCAATTGCGACCCATCATTCGAGAATTTGGATAATGCGATATCCATGTAGTTTGTTATGGCAGTATTGAATTGATCTTCCCAAGCACCGATCGTAACGGGATATCCCTGTTGAAAAACTGCTGCACCGGCTATCAGATTATTTTCACTATCGTCGCATGCTGTAAATCCAAAATTGCTAGCGGGAGATCCGATGTAAGTGGAGAAGGCTAGTTCCGGATCAATGACTAGTGCGTATTCGGCATTAAATTCTCCAATTTCGAAATAAACGATTTGTCCCTGAAGAACATATTTACAGGTCACTTCATGAATAATGCCGTTGATGGTTTGAAAGGCGAAAGGAGCTTTTTCAATGACATCACCAATGGATGTTTTCACGCGAAGATTTCCTTCCGAGAGTTCTATATCCACATCATCGCTCCACTTCATTTGCACAGCGGCAGGATTACTACCGGGTCTTAGAACGAAGTCATATTTGAAAGCAGTTTTTCCGGCGTAGAGTTTCATATCAATTCCGGGCCACAGTTCGCGATAGGTGCATCGTTCGAAAGCAGAACAATGCTGGGCCCATTTCGTAGAGTCATTTCCTTTGTAGTAATTGTAATACTGGGGTAGAATTTTTTCTCCATCAATTGAAAACGGATTGGCCCCCGGAAACTCTACTCGGTAGGTATGACCGCGCATAAGTGCCCCTTCGGGAGCTATTTTACCACCGGCCGGATGGAGCCATTCCAAGACCGTCGCATCATAGCATTGATAGACAAGGGCATTGTTTTCTGCCCAGAGGGTGGCGGAAGGAAGCTCGGCGCTAAAGGCCACTTGCTCGGGCCATTGCCCGTTATTTTCAGTTAGAATCAATTGAGAATCAGCCATCTGTGAAAAGACCAGACAGCATAAACAGAGTGAAATAGGAAGAAACAAGCTTTTCACTTAAACAAGACTCATTTTCAGGTCGATGAGTTGCCGAAAGATAGGGAAATTTTGGGAAAAAAGGGACAGATGTACATTCACCGGCGCGAAACAAGACTTGCGAATTTTTAAGATGAATTAAATTGACAATAATTTTATTGTGAAAGTAAATTGACAGTGTATTTATTGTCAAACTTTGACACGAAATGTAAATGAATTCTATGCTAGGTTAACCTTTTATCTAAACTTGAAAGAGGTTTTTCAAGGATCTCTTAAGGATTTACGACAACTTATCCGCCAACTTTTTCATTTCCAACATCGGAGGAGCGTTTTCGTAGAGAATGCGATAGACAGCATCTGCAATTGGAATATCGGCGTTGTGCTTTTTGTTGATTTCGTGAATACCGCGCGCTGCGTAATATCCTTCGGCGACCATTGTCATTTCAATCGTTGCCCATTTTACCGAATAACCTTTTCCCACCATTGTGCCAAAGGTTCTATTGCGGGAATAGGGCGAATAGGCCGTTACCAAAAGGTCGCCCAAATAAGCACTGTTTTTCACATCGCGATGTACCTCATGAACAGCATCGAGGAAACGTTCAATCTCGCGGATAGCGCTGCTGATCAATACCGCCTGGAAGTTGTCCCCATATCCTAGTCCATGACAAATACCCGCTGCAACCGCATACACGTTTTTGAGAATGGCCGCTAACTCTGTTCCAAATACATCTTCAGTGGTAGTAGTTTTAATAAACCTGCACGCCAACAAAGAAGCCATGATTTCTGCTTTTGCAATGTCTTTTCCAGCTATAGTTAAGTACGAAAGTTTTTCCATGGCCACCTCTTCTGCGTGGCAAGGCCCGCATATTAACCCGATGTTTTCAAAGGGAATTCCGAGTTGGTAGTGCATATAATTAGCCGGAATGGTATCATGTTCGTTGATGATACCCTTGATAGCTGAGAAGGCTACTTTTTTTTCTAAATTTTTTGGCTTGAACTCTTCGAAACTTTTGTGAAGAAAGGCACTTGGAATAGCCATGATGAGGTATTCACACGAGTCTATGATTTCTTGGAGATCAGTCGATATGTGTAATTTGCTCACGTCAAATTCTATGGCTTGAATGTAGTTCGGGTTGTGACCGAATGACATAATGTGATCAATGGCTCGCTGATTGCGCATCCACCAGTGCACCGTATCCACATGATTAGTAAGCAGCTTGACTATAGCTGTGGCCCATGATCCGCCACCTAGCACACCCACAGAGGGTTTTGTATTCATTAGGGTCAGTGTCTGGTTAAAAAAATAACCCGCCGGTGAAAGCGGGTTTATTTATGCAATCAAAGGGTTTGTTTTACTTCCACCTCTTCGTAACCTTCTATTAGGTCTCCTACTTGAATGTCGTTGAACTTTTCTACGTTCAATCCACATTCATAACCCTTCTGTACTTCTTTTACATCATCCTTAAATCGTTTCAATGATCCTAGTTCACCGCTGAATATTACTATACCCTCGCGTATAACCCTGATCTTGCTGGTACGGGCAATTTTACCGTCGAGCATAAATCCGCCGGCAACAGTTCCCACTTTAGAAATCTTGAATACATCTCGTATTTCTGCGGTTCCGATTACTCTTTCTTCTATACGCGTGCTGAGAAGACCTTCCATGGCTTCTTTCACTTCTTCGATCGCTTTGTAAATGATTGAATACAACTTGATCTGAATCTCTTCAGTTTCTGCTATACGTCGGGCACTTAGACTTGGACGCACTTGGAATCCAACGATAATCGCATCCGATGCCGAAGCCAACAAGACGTCGCTTTCCGAGATTTGTCCAACCCCTTTGTGAATGATTCGAACTTGTATTTTTTCTGTACTTAGTTTCTGCAATGAGTCGGTTAATGCTTCTACCGATCCATCCACGTCTCCTTTTACAATCAAATTCAATTCCTTGAAATCACCAAGAGCAATACGTCTTCCAATTTCTTCAATGGTGAGGTGTTTCTTGGTTCGAACACTTTGTGCACGCTGCAATTGGCCACGTTTAACGGCGATGTTGCGCGCTTCACGTTCGTCTTCCATCACATTGAATTTGTCTCCCGCATTTGGAGCGCCTTCAAAACCTAGAAGTGATACCGGAGTTGCAGGACCGGCTTCTTCGATTTTCTGACCACGTTCATTAAACATTGCTTTTACTCTACCGCTGAATTGTCCGGCGAGCAGGGCATCACCAATTTTCAATGTTCCTGATTCAACAAGCACCGTGGAGGTGTATCCACGCCCTTTATCGAGCGATGATTCAATAATAGTTCCTATTGCACGTTTTTTGGCATTGGCTTTTAGTTCGAGCATATCGGATTCAAGCAATACCTTTTCGAGAAGTAATTCTACATTCAAACCTTGCTTTGCAGCAATCTCTTGATCTTGAAATTTACCACCCCAAGACTCTACTAAAATATTCATTTGCGAAAGCTGCTCGCGAATTCTGTCAGGCTGGGCGCCGTCTTTATCAATTTTATTTATTGCGAAAATCATTGGAACACTTGCTGCTTGAGCGTGACTAATCGCCTCTTTTGTTTGCGGCATCACACTGTCGTCGGCAGCAATCACAATGATAGCGAGGTCGGTTACTTGTGCACCACGAGCACGCATAGCAGTAAATGCTTCGTGACCCGGAGTATCAAGGAAAGTAATTTTCCTTCCATTGGAGAGTGTTACGCTGTAGGCTCCAATGTGCTGCGTAATTCCTCCGGCTTCACCTGCTACAACCGTAGACTTACGGATAAAGTCGAGCAATGAAGTTTTACCATGGTCAACGTGACCCATCACTGTTACCACAGGAGGACGAGTGGTTAGGTCTTCCGGAAGATCGGCCTCTTCCGCAATGGTGTCCGTAAGTTCTGCACTGACAAACTCAATTTGGAAACCAAATTCTTCGGCTATTATATGAATGGTCTCTGCATCGAGTCGTTGATTGATCGAGGCAAATATCCCGAGCGACATACAAGCTGCAATAATCTGAGCTGCCGATTTATTCATCATGGTGGCCAATTCGGAAACCGTAACGAATTCTGTCAACTTCAGGATAGAACTTTCCTCCTGATCGCGGATCAATTGCTCTTCTGCTTTTCTGGCAACGTTGTCGCGTTTTTCTCTTCGGAATTTTGAAGATTTCGACTTACCCTGGTTACCGAGTCGGGCGAGTGTTTCGCGCACTTGGTTCTGAATGGCAGCTTCATCCATTGCAGGTTTAGGTACTCCCGGTATCGGAGTTGTGGGTTTTGGTCTTTGGCGTTTGTCAATTTCTTGTTGACGTTGAATGTCAACTTTTGCTACTCGCTTTCTCTTGCGCTTTTCACCTTCGGCACGTTGAGCAGCAGTTTCGGGTTTCTTCTTTTCTGGTTCTACCGGCAACTCAATGCGGCCCATCAGTTTCACGCCTGAAAGTTTTTCAACTTTTACACGAATCAGTTCTTGTTCAGGAGGAGCCGGAGCTTTAGGTACTTCTACAGCGACAGGTGCTTCGGTTTTTTCAACAGTTTCTGCCTGAGGAGTATCCTCTAATTTCTTCGAAGTTTTTTTCTTCGCTTTTTCTGCTTTTTCTGCTTTTTCTGCCTTGTCTGCTTTTTCCGCTATGGCTGCGGCTTCTTCCTCTTCTTTTTTCTTTTTACCCTTTTTAGGTTTTTCAAGTGTTGCAGGGTCAATTTGACCTACTACTTTCATGGTATGTTTCGCAGGAGCTTCTTCCTCTTTCTTAACTGGGGGTTCAGGAGAAACTTCCTTTTCAGCAACCTCGGGACTAGCAGTTTCGGCAGGAGTAACGGCAGCTTTTGGTTCTGCAGGTTTAACCTCTTTGGTTTTTGCTTCAACCTTCGCATTTGAGGCGGCCTTTTGCTTTTTAGCTTCTTCTAGTACTTTTTTATAGCCCTCATCTTCTTGCTCTTCCTCTTTTTCTTCAGTCTTGTGACCTTTCATATCCTCTAGGGATACAGACTTGTGCGATTCACGAATTTTGTTGCTAGTTGCCGCAATTTTTTCTTTAGCAGCCTGATCAATTTGAAACTCGCCTTGCAGGAGCAAAACGGCTTCGGGTTCAATCTTAGTCATAGGGTTATTGTCAACACCAAAACCCTTTTTAGCAAGGAAATCAATGATGGTTTCTTTGCTGACTCCGAATTCTACCGCTGCTTTACCTAATCTCTGTGCCTTAACTTCCGACATGTGGTTTCTTTTCTCCTGGGTGTTATATATTGTCTTAATCCTTTCCACTGTCGGTGCGAAACCGACATCAATCGAGCTGTTTCATTATTCTAGTTCTTCTTTCAGAATGCGCAGTAGCTCTTCCACTGTTTCTTCTTCAAGGTCGGTGCGCTTCACAAGTTCTTCTTTCGAAATATCGAGCACCGAACGGGCAGTGTCACAACCTATCGACTTAAGTTCGTCGAGAATCCAGCTATCGATTTCATCTGAGAATTCTTCCAAATCCACATCATCGATATCGGCTTCTGATTCTCGATATACATCTATGTCATAGCCAGTGAGTTTACCTGCTAGTTTGATATTATTCCCACCTTTTCCTATGGCAAGACTTACTTGATCTGGTTTCAGATACACATCTGCCTTAAGGGTTTCCTTATCGAGGTTGATACTTGTAATTTTCGCAGGACTAAGTGCCCTCGTAATAAGCAATTGTTCATTGCTAGTATACTGAATTACATCTATGTTCTCATTTCGCAGTTCGCGAACGATACTATGTATGCGGGAGCCTTTTATACCTACACACGCACCTACCGGATCGATGCGATCATCATAACTTTCCACAGCTACTTTCGCTCTTTCACCTGGTTCACGAACAATTTTCTTGATAGTAATAAGACCATCGAATACTTCTGGTACTTCCTGTTCGAACAGTTTTTCGAGGAATTCAGGAGCAGTGCGGCTCAATATGATGGATGGGCTGCTGTTGCGCATGTCCACTTTGTAAACCACTGCACGAATGGTATCTCCTTTTTTGTAATGGTCAGTTGGAATCTGTTGTTCCTTAGGAAGGATCAACTCATTGTCTTCGTCATCGAGCACAAGAATTTCTTTTTTCCAAACCTGATAAACTTCACCAGAGATTATTTCACCGACACGTTCACGGTATTTTTGATAAATATGATCTTTCTCTAGTTCCTGAATACGAGTGGCTAGGTTTTGACGAAGAGACAGCACATTTCGACGACCGAGATCTTCGATTTTGAGCTCTTCAATTAATTCCTCACCCACCTCGAGGTCGTCCACTACTCTGTGCGCTTCCGACAACTCTACTTCCGTGAGTTCGTCGTATAAGTCACCGTTTGGAACAACCTTGCGGGTTCTCCATATTTCGAGGTCACCGCGATCAGGGTTGATGATGATATCAAATCCATCCTCAGCTCCAAATCTTTTAACGATCATGGTGCGGAACATGTCTGCCAGAATACTGGTCATCTGTTCGCGGTCGATATTCTTGAATTCTTTGAATTCTGAGAATGATTCCAGAAGATTTACGCCTTTCATGCTGCAGCGATTACTTAAAACTAATTACAATTTTTGTTTCATTTATCTCTTCGAATGGTAGGATTAACTCCTTTTCCACCCAAGCCTTTTTCTTTGTGCCTTCAATGGTTTCGCGAACCCTCATTTTCAAGCTGATGCTTTCACCAAGCACGCCTGCAAGAGTACCTTCCACTTTTTTGCCATCTTTGGTTTTTACAATTACATCTCTTTGGATGTTCTTCACATATTGTCTTTTTACTTTCAGCGGTTGTGTCAATCCAGGACTTGAAACCTCTAGGGCGAAATCTTCCGACTCGCGATCGAGGTTAGACTCCAAATACCGGCTGATCTCCACACAATTGTCAATAGTGAAAGCATTATCACTATCCAAAAGAACTTCGATTTTGTTGCCCGGATGGACATGTACTGAGACCAAAAAAAGGTCCGTTCCATCAATTTTCCCTTGAACTAACTTGCTTATGTGCTCTGCGTTTATCAACAATATTTCGTAAAAAAAAGAGGGGTTTTGGACCCCTCTCACTTTGTTTTTTCGGCCCGAAGGCGAGGCAAATATACTCTAATTCCTTTACCTGAGCGAAAAAATGTACTTTTGGCCAATGACTGAAATGTTGTAAGACCATGATTTTGATATTGTTGCTAGCTTCAGGGCCTCTCAGTTTTCAAAATTGCGGGTTGTAAAAGCAACCTAATATTGCATATTTCTCGTTTAAACTTCAAACTAGATTTGTCAAAACCCTCTAATTCCCCCTATGAAAAACATCTACAAGCTCTTCCTTTTAAGTATTTTAATGGTGACAAGTGTTTCTGTATTTGCCCAAATACAGTTCACGATGATCAATCACCAAACCCAAACCTTTTCCCTCACGAATTTTGGGAGTGAATTGGATATTAGTGATTACCGTTTGTGTAGTGAGTTTTTCTATGCAGCTCTGAGCGACGCGGAAGTGATTATTACGGAAGGAGATTTGACCCTTTCAACAGGAGAATCTGTAACGGCTATTTGGGAAACCAATGGTTTTACCAATACGGCTAGTGACATGGGCCTTTACCTGCCAGTGGGGTCATTTACGAATCCGGCTATCATGGTTTGCTTTGTGCAGTATGGTGCTGGTGATCAAGGGCGAGAAGATGTTGCTGTAAATGCCGGATTCTGGGTCGAAGACACTTTTGTGACCGGCGATGGCCCCTACATTTATATTGGCGATGGAACTCAAAGTGGTGTGGAGTATTGGATAAATTTTGTAGAACCGGTATTTCCATACGTTGTAATAAATGAAGTGGATTCTGACACACCGAGCACGGATATGCTGGAATTTATTGAATTATACGGCGAGCCCAACGCATCTTTGGATGGGCTCGTACTTGTGTTTTTGAATGGCTTGAATAATCAATCATATTTGGCTTTCGACTTAGACGGAATGACTTTAAATGGGGATGGGTTTTTTCTATTGGGAAATGCAGGGGTAGCCAATGCAGGTATTATTATTCCGGACAACACTCTTCAAAATGGGCCCGATGCAGTAGCAATTTATCAAGGGAGTTTCGCTGATTGGCCAAACGGCAGTCCAGTCATTACAGAAGGACTTGTAGACGTCCTTGTTTATGATACGGATGATGCGGATGATACTGAACTACTCGTGCTCCTATTAAACGGAGGTCAGATAAACGAAGGTCAAGGCGGCAATACAACAGAACTTTCTTGTTCGAGAGTGCCAGATGGTGGCGAAGAACGAAATACTGTCACTTACATGGCTCAAGGTCCAACACCCGGATACTCTAATGTTTTGCCATGCGCTGCGGGTGCTATAACCTTTGCAGATGGAGGTGAATCTTATACTTTGTGTACAGATGATCAATCGGTAGGAATTGAGGTTATTAGCAATACGTCTTCAAATGATGACGAATACATTTTCATTATTGCTACAACTTCAAATACATACATTTCTCAACAAATGTCGCCACTTGATATGAGCTTGTTCGCTATAGGAACCTATCGGGTATATGGATTTTCTTATACGGGAACTCTCGGGGCTGAATGGATTGTAGGCACATCTCTTGATCAACTTACTTCTTCCGAATGCTTTGAAATTTCTTCGAATTTTGTGACTCTTAGTATAGAAGAATGTATTTTCACATGTGAATCAGGTACACTTTCTTTAGGTGAAGGCGTTGTTGGAATTACCGTTTGTAAGGATGGAGAAGCCGATGTGGTGACTTTAGAACCTCTGAACAATGATTTAAATACCGATCTGAATTTCGTACTTACGGATATTTCAAATAACATCCTCAGTTTGCCAAATGCAACATTTGATTTAAATGAATTGGATTTTGGAAGCTATAGAATTTGGAGTTTCGGCACTTTAGGGATCATTGATGTATCAACCATTGAGCCTGGAGACAATGTTACTCAAGTAGCTGCCGACTGTTTCGATTTGTCAAGCAATTTTATTACAGTTACGGTAATTGATTGCACCTCTCCTGGTTGCGACGAGCTGTTCTTTTCTGAATACATCGAGGGATTGGCCAGCAACAAAGTACTGGAGATATACAATCCTTTGCCATTTGCCGTCGACTTGTCGCAATATATGGTGCTGTTGTTTTTCAACGGAAATGAAAGTGCCGATGACACTTTTGTTCCCACTGGAATAATAGAACCCGGAGATGTATATGTGATTGTGGGGCCTGCGTCATCTGCCGAATTGTTGGCAATGGCCGATATGGTGGACAATATTGCTTCATTCAATGGAGATGATGCGATTGAACTCAGGCACAATTCTGTCCTGATAGATCAAATTGGTATAGTAGGAGTAGACCCCGGGAGCGAGTGGGAAGTAGGCACAGGAGCAACCCGAGATCAAGTGCTTGTTCGAAAGGCCGAAGTGAATAATGGAGAAACGGATTGGGCCAACGGACAGAATGAGTGGGATGTATTTGAACCGGTTGATTTTTCGCACTTAGGTGGACACGACATTATCCCCTGCGGTGGAGTATCTCTTCCGTATGTGTTTTTTGATGCGGAGTTTACAAGTATAACCGAAGAGGATGGCGAAATTACCATTGCTATTTCTGTGCTCAATCCAGTTTCAGAAGCAGTTGTGCAAGTGAGCATATTTGGAGGGGATGCTACCGCAGGAGATGATTACACTTCGTCGTTGCCTACCACTCTGGTATTTCCGACGGGAACTACGGAGACTCAGTTTGTAACCATTACGATGATTGATGATGTGCTTGAAGAAGGAATTGAGAATATTATTTTGAACTTATCGGGAGACGATTCTCAAGTGAATTTTTTACTTGCAACACATAATGTGATTATTGACAACAGCGACACTTATTATGCACCGTATGACATCATTCAAGTAACGGGAACTAATACCCAAGGTGTAGCAGATTCAGTGGGTATATACTGCGAGCTAAGCGGAATAGTTCACGGACCAAACTTTAATAATGCAGGTGTTCAATTTACCTTGATAGACGAAACAGATGGGATTGGCGTTTTCGCATCTCTCGAAAATTTTGGATACACTGTCGCTGAGGGAGATGAGGTATTGGTTGGAGGTTTCATTCTGCAGTTCATGGGCCTTACCCAAATAATGCCCGATTACATATCTGTAGTAAGTAGCGGTAATAGCTTAGAAGTGCCGGTGCTTGTCACAGAATTGGTAGAGGAAAACGAAAGCCACATGGCCCGAATAAATTGTGTGTCTTTGGTCAACCCAATTTTCTGGACCAATCAGGGTGGAGGATTCACGGTGCAGGTAACAGACGGACTTGAATTTTTTGATTTGCGTATTGATAGTGACTGCGATTTGTTCGGTACAAACCCGCCGGAAGGAACATTTAACGCAGTGGGAATAGGAAGTCAGTTTGATACTGATGTTCCTTACGACAGTGGATACCAATTGTTTCCTAGATATATAGAAGATGTACAAGACGAAGTATTAGCAGATTTTGATTTGAATCCGGACGATTTTATACTGTATGGCGACGAGGGGGGAGATGTCAATTTTACATTCACCGGTTTCGGTGCGGAGGCTTGGGCATGGGATTTTGGGGATGGACAAACATCCGATGAAGAGAATCCAATTCATACTTATAGTTTCGACTTTTTGGATTCAGTTTCAGAAGTAACCGTTACGCTCACATGCACAGGATCCACAGGTTGTGGGCATTCCTATTCTTTCACTATCGATGCAGTGTATTTGGGTGTTAGTGAAAATGAACTTACTACCCTAAGTGTATTTCCGAATCCAAGTTCAAATGACATTACACTTATTTCTGAAAGTGAAATTGTATCAGTTAAGATTCTTGACTTGAACGGAAGATCAGTGTGGACAGCCGCCAGGATTAATAGAAATCAAATGGAAATAGACTTGAGCTTCCTGGAGGCTGGTGTATATATATTGAAGGCTGAAACTGCGAAAGGACCGCGTCAAATCAGATTGGTGAAGACGAATGGATAAGTGGCAAATAGAAATTTAGAAAAGAGGGCATTGAAAAATCAATGCCCTCTTTTATTGATACATTTCGATAATACGCTTGAGGGAATCATTAAAAAACTGTTTTATGTTTCGCGGTGATGCCCACATCTGAGGGGTGAATGAACTTAAAATATTCAAAAACGCTTAGTTCACCGCTTGATTTGATTTCATTTATGTCGATCACAAGTTAAAGGCCTTTCCTGACCAAAGTCGGGAGGGACGCATGTCCGGACGCTTTATAACCGTCTCGGCTGATCCTAGATGTTGAAACACCCTGGGTAAATGTCATCAAATCAAGTGGCAGAGGGTAGACTAAGCTTCGCGATTTACATGGGGTTTTCAGTCACTAGATTGGAGCATCTCGCGACTGGTTTTTGTTGTATTTCTGAAGATCAGCCCGCGGGATTTGGCCCGACGATGTTTGTCACAATTTTTATTAACCAGAATCACGCGATGGAGATATCGGAATTCATA
>JAWXBG010000035.1:0-20014 GCA_034439875.1 Flavobacteriales bacterium | reverse complement strand
TAGATTTGAGAATCCCGCACGCATTCTACAAAAATTGCCCTAATGCGTAATGCGGGATAAACGGTATTAGCACTTCATCGCGAATCCCAATGCGGATTCTGGGTTAAACTACCGCCAAATGAACCTTCAGTCCATCAAGGTCGTTGGTGAGTTTTATCTGACATCCAAGTCTGCTGTTTCTTTTGACAAAAAATGCCTGATCCAACATGATTTCTTCGTCCTCAGATTTTTCATGAAGAACATGATCACTGAGCACATACATATGACAAGATGCGCACAATGCCATTCCTCCGCAAGTGCCTTCTACCGGCAACTCATAACTTTTGCAGAGTTCCATCATATTCATGTTCATGTCAGTGGGCGCATCTAACACATGTTCAGTGCCCTCCCGATCTACAACGGTTATTTGAATGGTATTGTCCATTTTATTACCTTGAAAAAAGTGTTTTAAAATCCTTGAACACCATTCACGGTGGTGTACTTAAGAACATAATTTTTATCCGGATAAATGCGCTTAAAAGCACTCTGAACCATCAATGTTGATTCGTGAAATCCGCATAGGATCAACTTCAACTTTCCGGGATAAGTATTGATATCGCCAATCGCATAGATTCCCGGGATATTAGTACTATAATCCAAAGTATTTACTTCTATTGAGTTTTTGTCGATGTTCAAACCCCAGTCGGCAATGGGGCCCAACTTTGGCGATAGTCCAAAAAGTGGCAGCCAATGATCCGTTTCAATTTGATAAACACCCTTTTTTTGATCATCTATCGCAATGGAACGTAGTACACTGTCCCCTGCAATTCCGATTACTTCAGCATCCGTTATCAAATTGATTTTCCCTGCCGCCGACATATCCAATATTTTCTGAACGCTGTCCGGGTGGCCTCGGAAACTTTGACTGCGGTGCACCAATGTCACATCACTCGCTACTCCATTGGCTAAAAATACAGCCCAATCGAGCGCACTGTCGCCTCCTCCGCTGATGATTACTTTTTTGCCCTTGTAAAAATTCGGATCACGAACGATATACTCAATGCCCTTTTCCTCAAATTCAGACAAGTTGGCTATCGGGGGTTTGCGTGGTTCGAAACATCCCAATCCGCCTGAAATGGCTATAACGGGCGCTTTGTGCAATGTGCCCCGACTTCCGGTAACGATGAAATATTTTCCATCTTCCGTTTTTTCAATTTTCTCCGCTCTTTCTCCCAAAGTAAAACCGGGTTTAAAAGGCTCTGCTTGGCGCATCAGATTATCTACTAAATCACCCGCAAGAACTTCAGGAAATCCAGGTATATCGTAGATTGGCTTTTTCGGGTAAATTTCTGTCAACTGCCCTCCCGCTTGAGGCAAAGCATCTATGAGATGACACTTTAATTTGAGCAGCCCGGCTTCAAAGACCGTAAAAAGTCCACAAGGACCAGCTCCTATGATGAGAATGTCTGTTTCTATCATGAAAATTTGCTGTTTCGCCGCGCGAAAATAAGTCATCCTTGTGCAGGAGAGCGCTCATTTCGAGTCGCATCTGTAACACTCTGCCGAATGTTTTGTTTATTTGGGGAAAATTAGTCCGCTATGAAGCATTTTTACTCGATCTGTGTGAGCCTCTGTTTTTCGTGTTCTGTTTTCGCTCAATGTGCGGACGGGCGCTATCGCGATATGATATTTCCCGAGTATTCCTCTACTGAAAATGTGGAATATGGATCCAATACCCTCTTTTCAGGTGCCGAGCAATCACTCATGATGGATGTGTATGAACCTGCCAATGATTCAGAAACGAACAGACCCTTAGTGATTTTTGCCCATGGTGGTTTCTTTATAGCTGGCGATAAAGATGGCACGGAAGTGAAACCAGCATGCATCGATCTGGCTAAAATGGGCTATGTGACAGCTTCTATCAATTATCGTCTCGGATTTCCCATCCAGTTGGATCTCGAACAACCAATGGCAGAGGCCGTTTTGCGCGGAGTACACGATATGAAAGCCGCGGTTCGCTGGTTTCGAAAAGACGCAGCGGAAAATGGAAATACTTATCGCATTGATCCCAATGAAATTTATATCGCTGGAGTATCTGCAGGTGGATTCATAACCCTGCAACATGCGTATATCGACAACCTAAGCGAATTGCCATCTTATATAGACTTTGACAATCCTGGTTTAGGTGGAGGTATAGAGGGCGAAAGCGGCAACGAAGGCTATTCTAGTGACATTAAAGCCGTCATAAGTATTGCTGGAGCACTTTCAGATACTACTCATGTTGATATGGGAGAGGTGCCTGCGTGTATTTTCCACGGAACCGGTGATACTGTGGTTCCTTTCGATTCGGATATGTTGATTATTGCGAATACTTTTCCGGTGACCGAAGTAGATGGAAGCAATTCCGTGGATCAAAAACTGACCGAGCTTGGTATAACCCACTGTTTTGAAATATATGAGGGTCAAGGACACGTGCCAAGTGATGGAAATAATGCTTATTATGATACTACCCTTTCAATCATCAGCAATTTTCTTTCTCATTTTGTTTGCGACATCGAACTCGACTGTGAATACCGCGAAATAAATGTGGGAATGGAGGAAGAGACCTTTGAACTGTTTTCCGTTTATCCCAATCCAGCAGAAAATTTCTTGACTATCGTCTGTGCCAACAATTTTTCTTCAACTCAAATTGAATTGTTGGATTTGAGTGGTAGAGTAGTAGCAGGAAAAGTTGTTTTTGGTCGAACAGAATGGGATATTCGCAACTTAAGTGCAGGTCATTACATTCTGAAAGCGTTTGATGAAACAGGAGTCCAGATTAGATATCTAGTGATTGAATAACTAGATCAATTCTTTGGTTATGGCTTCTACAGAGAGTATTTCGGGAACGGCATTTCTGATGGCGCCTTCCACTCCGGCGCGCAATGTCATTGTGCTCATTGAGCAACCACAGCAAGCTCCATGAAACTCTATGCGAGCGGTCATCTCATCGGTCACATCCACCAAAGAGATGTCCCCTCCATCTGCCTCCAGAAACGGGCGTATGCTGTCGAGCGAATTTTTTACTTTATTGAATAATTCTTCTTTGTTGCTCATCATGTGTGTATCACATTCACTTTCTTCGTAGCCGGAATGTTTTGATTTCGTTGGTCCAATTCTTCTACAAATCTATCCAATATTGTGTTTAGATAACCTATTGCTTCTGTTCCTTCTTGCATAATAGCTGGTCTGCCTGCGTCTCCTGCTTCTCGGATGCCTTGAATAAGTGGCAATTGACCGAGAAAAGGAACGCCCATTTCCTCCGATAATCTCAATGCTCCTTCTTTTCCAAACAAATAATATTTACTGTTGGGAAGTTCTTCGGGAGTGAACCAAGCCATATTTTCGATCAATCCAAGCACTGGCACATTAATAGAAGGCAATTTGAACATGCCAATGCCTTTTCGAGCATCGGCAAGTGCTACTTCCTGCGGAGTACTCACTATTACAGCACCTGTAAGAGGAAGGGCCTGAACAATGGCAAGATGAATATCTCCTGTTCCGGGAGGAAGATCTATGATCATAAAATCCAATTCGCCCCATTCTGCGTCATTCAATAGTTGATTGAGTGCTTTGGTGGCCATCGGACCGCGCCACACAACGGCTTGATTCACTTCTGCGAAAAAACCAATGGACAATACTTTTACACCGTATTGTAAAATAGGTTCGAGAACATTCCTACCGTTCACTTCAATTACAGCCGGTTTTTCTGATACCAAGTCGAACATAGTCGGTGCGCTCGGGCCATAAATATCTGCATCCAGCAAGGCAGTTTTGTAACCATTTCGAGCAAGACCTACCGCAAGATTAGCTGCAACTGTGCTCTTTCCAACACCTCCTTTTCCTGAAGCTACAGCAATAATATTTTTCACACCAGGCAGCACTTTGCGCAATTCTCCCTGACGTTCATCTCCAGAAATGGCAACTACACTTGTAGTTACCTTCCATTCTTTTCCAATAGTTCTGTGTATCGAAAACTCACAGGCCTCCTGCATACGCGAACGAGCGTGCATGGCAGGATTACTCATCTTTACTTCTAGTTGTATATGATTGTTGGTGAAATCGACAATTTTCACAAGTCCTAAACTGACAATGTCTTTTTTGAGGTCCGGTTCAATTACCGAAGACAATGAATCTAGAATGGCCTGACGTGATATACTCATGATGCAAAATTACTTTAAATGGTGTTATAGAAAAGGCAGTTTTATCTTCTGACTCAAAAAGTCTTTTTCTAATCAAGATTTTTCAGATTTTCAAGCCACTTTATTTCTCAACTTGTGCCGTTTATGCATCTGTAATAGTCCAACACCGTTTCACCCCATTGGCCTATAACACCTAACCTAGCGGCATTTACCTCTTCATACTTATAAAATTGTTTGGACTAATTTGTAAGCAGAATGGGTATTATTTGCAGTAACGAATTTTGAAACAGGTTTTTTCAGGTACTATGTCAATGTTCTTCAATCATAACAAGAAGAAACGTAATATGTGCTTGCAAGATAAATTTTTTGTTGAGGGTTTTATTTTTTTGAGAAGTTCCTTAAACCCAGAATCCTCATTGGGATTCGCGCTGCAATAGATTTCCAAGGCGGAATCTGGGTTAAATTCGAATTTCTATCTCAGGATTCCACAGCAACTCTTTGAACCGAACAACTTTGTCGTTTTTGATTTCCACGCCTTCCTTTTCGAGCATTTCCTGCATTTGAAAGGGTGTGCCAAAGTGCATTTTCCCTGTGAGCATTCCCAAGCGATTGACCACACGATGAGCTGGCACATCAGTTCGCTCATGACACGCATTCATAGCCCATCCTACCATTCGGCTGCTCAATCCGCTTCCAAGGTATTTGGCAATGCTGCCATAGTTGGTAACCCTTCCCTTAGGGATAAGTCGAACTACAGCGTAGACATCTTCAAAAAATGAATGTTCTTTCACTTACAGGTTGCTTTAGGTCAAGCGGTATCGCAGATAGTGGATTTTTTTATTCTGTGCCAACCACATTTTTTCATAATAAGTTCGAATGCCAAGAATATATTGCCATTCTGCATTTTGCATCTGAATATACTCTCCGTACAAGTTATCTGTACTTGTTTCAATTGGATACATTGTACCCAGAAGTTCTTCTAGAAGCAATTCATATACAATCGGATTGTCGTGTTTGATATGAATGAGCGCATTTTTGGTCAAAAACTGTTTATAGTGATTTTCTAAGTAATAAAGAGAGGTGATTCGATGTTTTCCTTTTTCGTCTTTGGGTTGTGGATCACTAAAAGTTAACCAGATTTCTTTCACTTCATTTTGCCCAAAAAACGCATGGGCAAACTCGATTCGTGTTCTCAAAAAGGCTACGTTTTTCAGCCCTTCTGAAAGAGCCTCTTTAGCTCCTTTGTGAAAACGATGGCCTTTAACATCTACTCCAATAAAATTGCGATTTGGATATTTTCGTGCTAGACCAACAGTATATTCCCCTTTACCACAGCCAAACTCCACGGTTATTGGATTTTGATTTCCGAAAAAATCACTGTTCCATTTTCCCTTCATAAAGGTCTTGCCCTCGCGTATGATGGGTATCAAATCGGGCTCGAATACATGCGGGAAACTTTTATTTTCTTCCCATCTTTTGAGTTTGTCTTTGCCCATATTTGGACCATTGCAATTTTGCGCGAATATCAAAACCTTTTGCAATGAATTCCCCAAGATTGCCTCTAAATTTCTATTTTGTGTTTCGCAAGTGCAAATTTTGATTCAGAATATTCAATCTGATCTGCTCCTTTTCAAGACTTTTAAACCTTCTTTGCAGATGAAATGTCCATACCCTGCAAGACATATTTGATAGCCCCACTCGACTGGGGACTTGGTCATGCCTCGCGTTGCGTACCCATCATTCAATTATTAGTCAAACACAATCAGAAGGTAATCGTTGCAGCCACTGGTCATTCAAAGCAATGGCTCTCTCTGGAGTTTCCAGATTTGACCATAGTAGATTTTCCAGGAGTAAAGGTCGAGTTTGAGTCAGGTCAAAGTTTTGGATTGAAGAGTTTTCTATTGGGTTTGAAATTGTGGAAAGGAGTAAAAGAAGATTTGATCTTTATGAAAGAGATTGTTCGCAAACACAAGGTAGATGTGGTGATAAGCGACAATCGATACGGGGCAAGGACAGATAATACTCGAAATATCTTAATCACGCATCAACTCTTTTTGAGAGTTCCTTTTTTTTTACGCCGCTTCGTTTCACGTATTGTGAAAGAACAAATTGGGCGCTTTGATCAATGTTGGATCCCCGATATTGACGAAGAAAACTGTCTCAGCGGAGAACTCTCTCACAAAGGGGATTTACCAGAGAATTTTCACTACATCGGATGGCTAAGCAGATTTCGGTATCAAAACATTCCTCTAGAAAAAGAAGTGGATGTGCTTGTTCTCATTTCAGGACCGGACCCGGCGCGATCTGATTTCGAACGGGCCATGCGCGCGTGGTTCGAAGCTTCAGAACAGAAGACCGTAATGATTTGCGGAAGATCTAATGGGATTATTGAACAAATGGGAAACCTTACCATTTATCCAAATGCCACAACAAAGGAACTAACAAATTGGATTCTGAGAAGTCGAAGAATTATTTGCAGATCGGGTTATTCTACACTGATGGACCTGATGACATTGAGACGAAGTGCCCTGCTCATTCCTACTCCCGGTCAAAGTGAACAGGAATATCTGGCATTACTTATGCAGTCTCAGAAATGGTTTCACAGTTTGAGTCACTATGAGATGAAATCAAAATTGGAATCTTCTCTAAATGAGATGGAATACATAATTCCTGATATTTCGAATGATGCTGAAGGCATGTTAAAAATTCTTCTCGCTCTGGAATCGTAAGTAGGTTTTACCTTGTCCTATTTTCGCATCATGAATGGTCAGAACTCACAAAGTGAAATAGATGAAAAGTACATGCGTATAGCCATGCGAGAGGCGGTGTACGCAATGGATCAAGATGAAGTGCCAATCGGATGTATCATAGTTTGTCAGGATAAAATTATTGCTCGTGGATACAATTTAGTTGAGCGTTTACATGATTTTACGGCTCATGCGGAAATGCAGGCGTATACATCCGCTTCTGAGTATTTGGGTGGAAAGTCTCTCGAAGAATGCACCCTTTACGTTACGCTAGAACCCTGCGTAATGTGCGCTGGAGCAGCGTATAATACACGGTTGGGTAGAGTAGTTTTTGGGGCTTACGATGAGAAAAGAGGTTATTCCATGTTCGGTGGACATCATGAAAATCGGCAAGGAATTTTGCATCCCAAAACGGAGGTAAAAGGGGGAGTTTTGAGTGAGGATTGTGCCTCTTTGCTTCGCGACTTTTTTGCTCGAAAAAGATCCTAAATGATTTATTTGCGGTTCTATAATTCTCCGTTGAGCAATTTCCCGGAGGCCAATAATTTTTCGAGATAAGGATTTCTGCGCGCCTCATCGAGAAGTTGAACATGACCGGGGTGATGACAATCTGTTCCAACAAAACTATAGAGATCGCGTTCTATGCACCATTCAGCAACTTTACGAACATCTTTTGAGTATTGATCTGTAAGGCAATTAATGTTCAACTGCAGCAATATCCCTTGATCATGAAGATCCTGATATATGCTTAGCTCGCGGTGCCAGTATTGATATCTTTCAGGATGAGCAAGCACGGGTTTGTATCCATTCAAGCGTAGGTTGAACGTAGCTCTTTTGAACGTTACCGGTTCCGAAGCAAATGACAGTTCATACAAAACATAATTCTTGCCGAAAGTGAGGAGATTTTTTTTCTCAATGTCAGCTTCAAAATGTTCGTCTAAGTAATATTCTGCGGCTGCTTCAAGTTCGATATGTATATGACGTGATGCTAATTCCTTGAGAAGCAGTGCGTGTTTCTCCCTAATGATTTCAGGTGTATTGGGATAGATGTCTTTGAAAATGTGAGGAGTTGTAACGAATTTTTTATACCCACATTCGTTTAGTGCTCTAATTAGACCAATAGATTCTTCAATGTTTTGAGCACCGTCATCAATCCCTGGCAATAGATGCGAATGGATATCTGTGCGAATCAGACCTAAATCAATGGGTTCAATCTTTCGTCGCTTCTCTTTGTGAAATATGTATTTGAAGAATCTGTTCAAAATGGAGCGCAAAGATAGTCCATGCAATTGTTATGGACTTGTTGCCTTATCATGATCTGTTTCCATATTGTTCCTCATAAAACTTCAGGTACTCTCCCGATGTTACATTTTCAATCCATGCAGTATTGTCGAGATACCAGCGAACAGTGGAACGTATGGCTTTTTCGAAATCTTGCTCTGGATGCCAACCAAGATCTCGGCTGATTTTTGTAGCATCGATTGCATAACGCGCATCGTGACCTAGGCGATCTGTTACGAAAGTGATTAGTTTTTCAGCTACTCCAACCGAACGATTCAACTCTTCGTCTGTGATTTTGCACAGGAGTTTTACCATGTCAATATTGCGCATCTCATTGTTTCCACCCACGCAATATGTCTCTCCTGATTTTCCTTTGTGAAAAATGAGACCAATTGCCCTAGCATGATCATCTACCCAAAGCCAGTCGCGAATGTTCTCTCCTTTGCCATATACAGGTAGTGGTTTACTCAAGGTTATATTTCGAATAATCAGCGGAATAAGCTTTTCTGGAAATTGGTGTGAACCATAATTGTTGCTACAATTGCTGATGAGGATGGGCAATCCATAGGTATGATGAAAGGCCCGTACTATGTGATCGCTAGAAGCTTTACTTGCAGAATAGGGACTGCGAGGGTCGTAGGCTGTAGTTTCGGAGAATTTGCCGGTGGCGCCCAAACTTCCAAATACTTCGTCGGTAGAAACGTGATAGAAAACCTTGCCCTCCATCTTGTCCTTCCAGTTTTCAACAGCGCAATCCAACAATTGTGCGGTTCCAAGAATATTGGTAATAATGAATGCCGATGGACCCGAAATGCTTCGATCTACGTGGCTTTCGGCTGCCAGATGAATTACGGAGTCAAACGAATTGGTTGCGAAGAGATGTTTCAAAAAGGCCTTATCGTTGATGTCGCCCTTAACGAAAGTGTAATTGCGGTATTCTTCTATGTCTTCTAGATTGGCTAGATTGCCGGCATAAGTGAGTGCATCGAGATTTGTGAAAGTGTACTCGGGATATTTTTTCACCATAAGTCTCAGCACATGCGATCCAATGAATCCCGCACCGCCTGTTATCAGAATATTTTTATTCATGCCTGACAAATACTTGATATATCAACAATCTTTAAAAAAACTAAAACCAAAAAATATGGCGAAGAGCCAAAACAATCCTTTTAGAAAGAAAAACAGGAACCCGGCTACCCCCATTTTCTGCAGCCACACCGGCATTTTTTCTACAAATTTCGGCTTCTTTATTTGCATTGAATTTACAGACTCCAGTACAACAAGTCCTTAATGTTTTTTCTGTAAAGTCCTTTGATATCTATCAATACTCCTTTGCCATCCTTCAAAAGGGTTTTGAAATATGCCTCATCTAGCTCAAGGTATTCGTTATGTGGAACGGCAACCACTATCGCGTCGTACTCTCCTTTTTTTGGTTCAGGCAAAATATTCAAGCCATACTCATGATGCATTTCTTCGCTGTCAGCTTGTGGATCTACAATATCTACTCGCACGCTGAAAGACTCCATTTCTCTGATCACATCTACCACTTTGGTATTGCGGATGTCGCTTACATTTTCTTTGAAGGTGGCACCCATCACAAGTACTCTCGACTCAAGTACGTTTTTGCCGGATTCAAGAATCTTCTTGACCGTCTGTTTACCTACGTAAAATCCCATGCTGTCATTTACGTACCTACCTGAATTGATAACCTTGCTGTGATATCCTACTTTCTTCGCTTTATAAACGAGGTAGTACGGGTCAACCCCAATGCAATGCCCCCCAACTAATCCGGGATAAAAAGGCAAAAAGTTCCATTTTGTGCGTGCGCTCTCAAGTACATCATATGTATTGATGTTCATTTTGTTTAAAATCAACGAAAGTTCGTTGATCAAAGCGATATTAACGTCGCGCTGAGTATTCTCAATCACTTTGCTTGCTTCGGCCGTTTTGATAGTGGGTGCATGATGAATGCCAGCATCTACTACCTCTGCATATACTTTACCTACTTCATAACATGCATCCATGTCGCTCGCAGAAACCACTTTCTTAATGGTTCGGATGTTGTGACTTTTATCTCCGGGATTGATGCGTTCAGGTGAGTAACCCACTTTGAAATCACTGCCCATTTTGAGACCGCTCAACTCCTCGAGGATTGGCACACAATCTTCTTCAGTGCAACCGGGATACACTGTTGATTCGAAAATAACGTAGTCGTCCTTCTTCAAAACTGTACCCACGGCCCGAGAGGCTGAGAGTACCGGACCGAGATCAGGCAAATTCATATTGTTGATAGGGGTCGGAACAGCCACTACATAGAAGTGAGCTTTGCGAAGGTCATCCAAGTTGCTCGTGAATTCAATGTCACAATTGTCGAATTTGGATTTCTCGAGTTCCTGAGAAGGGTCTTCATGATTGCGCATCATTTCAACTCTCTTTTCATTGATGTCGAAGCCAATCACCGAAAATTTTCTTGCAAACTCTAGTGCAATCGGTAAACCAACATAGCCTAGTCCAATGACTGCTAGTCGAGCTTCTTTTTTTATTAATTTGTCGTAAATCATAATCTCTTTTTTCTCACTCCGACAACAGCTTTACACTGCCGTTTTTGAGTTCGTATTTTTCTCCTGTTTCCGGACAAGCAGCCATTCCGATTTTATCGAATTGAAGTTTATGTCCATTTCTGCTCATCCAACCTGTATGTCGGGCCGGATTGCCAACCATCAATGCAAAGGCCTGCACTTCTTTAGTTACTACGGCTCCTGCACCAATGAAAGCATACTCACCTATGTCGTTTCCACATACAATTGTTGCGTTGGCTCCTATGCTGGCACCTTTTTTTACAATTGTTTTGCGGTATTCGCTTTTTCGAATCACTGAACTTCTTGGATTCATCACATTCGTGAAAACACAGGAAGGTCCAAGAAACACATCGTCTTCACATACGACGCCAGTATAAATGCTGACGTTGTTTTGGACTTTCACATTGTTTCCCAAAATCACTTCAGGACTAATCACCACGTTTTGCCCAATGTTGCAGTTTGCTCCAACCTTACAGCCAGGCATCAAATGTGAGAAATGCCAGATCCGCGTTCCATGGCCGATCTCAACTCCTTCGTCGATCACTGCCGTTTCATGTGCACTGTATTTCGTCATTTCCTGATATACTTATCGAAATCTTTGTGTTCTACTTTATTCAATTCTTCCGCACTCAAAGACCGGAAATAGTCATACGTAATCTTAAGCCCTTCTTGACGACTCACTTTGGGTTCCCAGTGGAGCAAGGTGCGCGCTAGGGTTATATCGGGCTGGCGTTGTTTGGGATCGTCTACGGGCAAGTCTTTGTACACTACTTTTTGATCGGTCCCAGTAAGTTTGATGATCTCTTCTGCGAAGTCGCGAATGCTGATTTCGTCAGGATTACCAATATTCACGGGACTTGCATAGTCACTTTTCAGCAAACGGTAGATTCCTTCAATCAGGTCATCCACATAACAGAATGATCTTGTTTGCGAGCCATCTCCGAAAATGGTGAGGTCCTCGCCACGCAATGCCTGACCAATAAATGCGGGTAATACACGGCCATCATTAAGCCTCATACGAGGTCCATAGGTATTGAAAATGCGTACAATCCTAGTTTCTAAACCATGAAATGTATGGTACGCCATGGTCATCGCCTCTTGAAATCGTTTTGCTTCGTCATAAACACCGCGCGGGCCAACAGGATTCACGTTTCCCCAATAAGTTTCCTTTTGCGGATGAACAGTGGGATCGCCATATACCTCGCTCGTGCTGGCAATCATAATCCGAGCATTTTTTTCTTTGGCAAGACCAAGGCAATTGTGAATGCCTAGAGAACCAACTTTTAAGGTTTGTATAGGTATTTTGAGATAATCTATTGGGCTTGCGGGACTTGCGAAATGAAGGATATAGTCCAATTTTCCGGGTACATGGATAAATCGAGACACATCGTGGTGGAAAAACTCAAAATTTTCGTTGGGAAAAAGGTGGCCGATATTCCGCAGATCGCCGGTTATCAAGTTGTCCATAGCTACAACCTTGAATCCTTCGCGGATAAAGCGGTCGCACAAATGCGATCCTAGAAATCCTGCTGCACCGGTTATCAGAATACGTTCCATAGGGTTTTTTGGGGTTGCGAAAGTACGATTTCAAAGGCATTAAGCCTCGAAAATTACCTCTGAGAAGCTGACTTTCCTGTTATCAGCCCAATTGTCATGATTAGACATGTTACCAGCACAACAAAAACGAGAATACCTTTCTCATTTGCAAAAAGTATGGAATCGCTTGGGATGCTTAGAAAAAGAAGGATGCTTATCAAACCTCGAGGGCTCACCAATACCTCTGGCCAAGTATTTTGAGGTGAGGCAATTTTCAGATAAACGTACCGCGAAATGTAAATGATAGTTACTATAATGGAACCATAGAACAGACTCTCAAATTGAAACAAATCCTCTATGTGAAGACTGAAGCCAAAAACGAGAAAGAAAAAGGTGCGAATGAGAAAAGCGCTTTCTGATGATAGGGTGTGCAACTGACTGAGGTCTGAATTAAAATTGGGGTACTCGAGTTTCCTGAACAGGTGGATATACCTTGATTTTTTCTCTATCCATTCTGCCAGTATGTGATAATTGGCCAAAAAGATCCCGAATAACATTACGATGAGCAGCGACGAAAGATGAAAGACTTTACCTACCCCATAGATGAGAATGAGAGTAGAAATAATGAGGAAAAACTTAACGTGGTTTTTCATTTTACCCATCAAAAACATAAGCAATATGCAAAATACCAGTGCAAGCACCACAACAAGCAGCAGGTCTCTTGACAATACCAAGGCTGAGAGTCCTGTCATTTCTCGATTGATCAATACAAAATTGAAAAACATGATTCCAATGATGTCTGAAAAGGTGGATTCAAATATGATGAATTCTCGCTTGGATTTAACTAACCCTTTTACGGATGGAATAGCAACAGCCGATGATATTACACTAAATGGAATGGCATGTAAAAGACAGATATGAAAGTCAAAGTCCGTGAAATAGGAAAAGATTCCGGCAACGGCCAATGCCGTGAAGACGAGGATAATGAGTGAGGATAAAAATGCATTTCTGATGAGAACACTTTTTCCTGCTTCATATTGAAGTTCAAGTGAACCCTCAAATACAATCAAGATCAATCCGACGGAACCTAGAACCGGCAGAATGGTAGAAAAGTCGATTGGCCCCCCCCCAAAAAATTTCCAGATGTAATTCAACCCAATTCCAAGGCCTAGTAGGAGCAGGACAGAGGGAACATTTGTTTTTTTTGAAACGAGATCGAAAAGATATGAAAAAACCACAAGAGCACTCAATAGAATCAATATGCCCGCTGTATCAAGTATCATACTCTTTTAGTTTAACATTTCCCTCAAAACCTCATTCACTTGCTGAGGAACTCACAGCCCCAATGCTTTTTTCACTTCCTTTTTCTCTTGAGCCTAATATCTCCCTACCTATACTCTTGTAATAGTACCCAAGCTCTTTCATCTTTTCGAGGTCGTATAGGTTTCTGCCATCAAATATCACTTTATTCTTTAGTGCCTGACCTATTTTCTGGAAATCGGGATTTCGGAATGCTGACCACTCAGTGCAAATCAAAAGTGCATCTGCATCCTCAAGTGCTTCGTACTCATTCTCGGAATACTTGATTTTGTCCCCAAAAAGTTTTTTCACATTGTTCATTGCCTCCGGGTCATAGGCTGTAATGTCCGCTCCATTTTCAATCAAATGTTCGATCATGTACAAAGCCGGAGCTTCGCGTATGTCGTCTGTATCTGGTTTGAACGCAAGTCCCCACAAGGCAATTTTCTTGTTGTTCAAATTGTTTCCGAAATACTCTAAAATAGGCCCGAGTAGAATTGTCTTCTGTCTTTCGTTTACCTTCATTACACTTTTCAGAATCTTAAATTCATAACCTGATTCAAGTCCTGAATGCGCAAGGGCCTTCACATCTTTAGGAAAACAACTTCCACCGTATCCTATTCCCGGAAACAGAAAGCGCTTTCCAATGCGGCTGTCACTTCCTATTCCCAATCGAACCATGTCTACATCAGCCCCAACTTTCTCACAGAAATTGGCGATTTCATTCATGAATGAGATCTTCGTTGCCAAAAAAGCATTGGCAGCGTATTTAGTGAGCTCCGCGCTGCGCTCATCCATCATTATTATCGGATTACCTTGTCTTGTAAATGGACGATAGAGTTCTTCCATCATCTTGCGTGCTCGTTCACTGCTACTTCCAATGACAACCCTGTCCGGTTTCATGAAATCATCCACGGCAAAACCTTCGCGCAAAAACTCGGGATTGCTAACCACATCAAACGGCACCTTGATACTAGCTGATACAGCCTTATGCACTTTTTCAGCCGTTCCAACAGGTACCGTGCTTTTATCAACAATCACTTTATAGCTAGTGATCATTTCTCCCAATTGCTTAGCTACTCCAAGCACATAACTGAGATCGGCACTTCCATCTTCACCGGGTGGGGTAGGCAAGGCTAGAAATATGATATCCGAATTGTCTACAGCATAGTGCAAATCGGTAGTGAACTGAAGTCTTTCCTGACGAATATTCCGCTCAAATAAAACATCTAAATCGGGTTCATAGATCGGCAACTTGCCGGCTTTCATGGCATCCACTTTCGCCGTGTCTATGTCTACACAAATCACTTTGTTGCCGGTTTCGGCCAGGCAGGTACCTGTTACCAAGCCTACATAACCTGTTCCTACTACTGATATATTCATTTTTTCGTATCTTAGAAGTTTGTTGCAAAACCGGGCGAAGTTAGTAAAAAGGCTTGCCAACTATTGTTCTCGGTGAATCAAATGATTTCGAACCTTTTACTTTGTGAGGTCTCTGAGTGATTGATTAATCTTTTATTCGAAAAGGCCACCACCAATGACGACGAATGATTTTTCGTTTAATTTTTGCGGTATGATTGAGATCCCAATCCAAGTTATCCTCTTGAAAACTGTAATTGGCTATTCCTATAAACTTCGGTTCCAAGATTCTTTTGACCCTTCGGGATTTAACCGGCGGCAATGTCATGTCCACAATGAATTTATATCCTGAGGGATCGGGAGACAAATTGCATCCTATTGTATTGATGTAAATTGCTTTTGAATAATGGCCGGGATGTGAAAACCGAAGAGAGTATGTTTTTTCTAAATCTATGGTCAATTGATATTTGCCATCATGACTAATGAGCGATATTGTTTCAAATGAATATTCTTGTGTTCCATCGTTTGCATCTTATTTCGGCTGCAAAAAGCAAAGGTCTAGAGTCGCATTGTTTAAAATGTTCTCCGTTTTAGTGTCATCTGAGCCAAAAATCCGACCGGAAATTTCAATGTAGTACAAAGAATTGGTGTCAGCCAGATTTAATTCAATTTGTGCAAATGAATTGAATTGAATGAGAATTGTGATGAATGTGGCAATGCACTGCTTCAACCAGTAAATATTTGGAATGAATATAGGCATAAAAATATATTCTCGTTCAGAACCGTTTTTTTCTTATTCAGACTTAAATCATATTTTTATCGGTGTCCTTGCCTTAATCTTGTAGCGTTAATGAAGCACTTAATCTACATGTTAGCGATTCAGATTTTCTCAATGACCTTCCTTCAAGGAGGAATCTTTGGGGAAATGGGAAGAATTCCGTTGCTTATTGCTCACCTTGATGCACACCGCAGCACTGAACCTGATTTGTCTTTAATGACTTTTTTATCGGATCACTATTTAAGTCTTACTCACGAGCATCAGGGTAAACAGCACGATTCTCTTCCGTTCCAACTACGTGTGTCTTCTTCTTGTATTTACTTGTTTTTTCAGATACCTAGAATGGAATATTCTAGTTTGATTTTTCCGGAAATTTTACTTTTCAACTCTATCGAATACCTGTCGGTTCCAATAAACATTTCCTCATCTGTTTTTCATCCTCCACAGAGATTAAGACAAATCGCTCTATAGATCAGAAATGATTTATCGTGTAGATTTTTACATCACGTTTTGCAATATTCATTTCTGCGCAATTCGCGATTATTTATCACCAGATTTTAAGGTTATCTATTCTCGATTTTAATCTTTTGTGTCATGTTTTATATAAATCTTCGATTTGTCTTAGTGCTGACAATTCTTGCGAGTTTTTTGAGACCTCACGCATTGACAGCTCAATGTACGATGTATACTATTGATGTCGTTTTGGACGGAGCATGTCCCCAAGCTTCCGAGATTACATGGATTCTAGTGGGTAGCGATGGTACATTGTGGTATTCTGGTGGAGCGCCATTTACTCAAGTGGTTTGTCTTCCCGAAGATTGCTACACATTGCAAATGTTGGATACTGGTGGTGATGGATGGGAATGTGTTGACTGGATTATTGAAGACTTTATAGGAGACTTTGCTTGGGATACAAATCTAGAATTTGGTACGTATGGAATAGATCAATTTGGGACGGGTAATGCAGACTGTGGCGTTATTTCGGCAGGTTGTCCACCGGGAACATCGGAGTTTAATCTTCAATTGGATAATGGAGATAACCCTTCTGAAATATCCTGGACTTTGTCCCTTGGAGGAGTTGTTGTTCAATCGGGTTTTTCTGACGCTAATATCGATTTATGCCTCGGTAATGGTTGTTTTACTTTCGAAATGTTCGATAGTGGGGGAAACGGGTGGGAAGATGCCTTCTATCAATTTGATGATGAATTTGGTAGTCAATTGTATTCAGGAACTCTTATTTCGGGTGCCTACGATTTCGCCGTTTTCAATGTGGGAAATCTAGATTGCACAAATGTGGATCCGGGTGGTGGCGGAGGTGGAGGCGGTGGCGGATGCGGCACAGCAGTTCCTGGTTCCGATTGTAGCGCGGCAGCCTGTGTTTGTGATCCATATTCTTTCAGCATTTCACCATCTGGATTTGGTACCTTCAACGAGGTGCCCTCCCCTGGGAGTACCTCGAACCCAAATTATGGAGGATCACCTCCCTGGGGCGGAACAGACTCGGGTTGTTTGTTAGCGGGTGAATTAAATAGTAGTTGGTTGTTTTTCACAGCAGCAACTTCCGGTACGCTTCAATTTAGTTTCGGCCAGAATAGTAACGGAGGACAAATCGGATTTTATGATTGGGCGATGTGGCCCTATAATGGTGTTTCTACTTGCGGTGAAATTTCGGGCAACTCGCTGCCGCCAGTGCGATGCGTGTGGAATGCCACTACATCCGGTGGAACTGGCTTGGCAAATCCAATCCCTTCTGGCGGGAATGCAGGTAACTACGGACCCCCGCTTAATGTATTTGCCGGTGAACAGTTTATCATTTGTTTCAGCAATTGGAGTTATGCAACGGGAAATGTAGTACTCGATTTTTTTGGCTCTGCTTCTATCGAATGCTCCATGATTTTACCAGTAAACTTCGTGGAAGTTAGAGCAAACCAGCAATTGGATAATGTTGTTGTTTCATGGATCACAGCAGGTGAAACCAATAATGACTTTTTTATAGTTCAACATTCTTTAGATGGTTATCATTGGACCGACATAGCAGAGGTAGATGGACATGGTACGAGCGCGTTGACTTGGAACTATTCTTTTTTGCACATTCATCCTGCGCCCGGTCTTCATTATTACCGAATACGCCAAATCGATTTTAATGGGATGTCAAAAATTTCTCCCATGGTGGATATTTGGATAAACGAACAATCATTTGCCATTTATCCCAATCCTACCTTTGGAAGGCTATTTATTGAAGGATTCTTTCACAAGGAAATTTCAATCGAACTTCTGGATGCTTCTGGAAGACTTGTTGACAAGAGAAATCTGGCACAAACAGCATTACACGAAATCGAACTTTCTTCTTTTCAAACTGGAATTTATATGTTGATTATCACATGTGACAACAAAAGAGTTTGGTCGCGAATTGTGCTCGATGGCGTTGAGTAAAAAATATCATCTCTCGGAATAGGGGTACTCACTTTTTCGGTTGTCTTCTATTTATAACGGCCTCGTGAGTATTTTCGCCACCGTAAGTGAAGTCCCTTGACCAAATAGATGACACCACGGTGCGGAATGCTTTGGATGGCAATATGTCATCTTTTGAAATGGTATTTAAAGCATGGTATCCCGTCATGTGCAACTTCGCACACAGCCTTACGTCCAATAGAGAGGATGCTGAGGAAATTGTGCAAAGTGTTTTCGTAAATCTTTGGGAGAAAAGAACTGAAGTCACTATCGACCAATCTGCCAAGGCATATCTCTTCAGATCAGTGCGCAACGCTTGTCTGAACAAATGGAAACATGATAAAGTACGAAAGGATTTTGCCAAAGATCAAACAGAGGTAGCAACTGGTATCTCCTTCGACAGTCCTTCAAATCAGTTGGATGGAATGGAATTGGAGCAAAGGATTGCCAAAGCGCTCGAGAAAATACCGACTCAATGTCGTGAAGTATTTACGCTCAGCAGATTTGGTGAATTAAAATATTCGGAGATAGCTGAAAAACTCGGTATTTCAGTAAAGACAGTAGAAAATCAAATGGGCAAAGCTCTGCGAATTATGCGTGAAGAATTGTCGGACTATTTGATTTGGATTGTTGTAGTCGGCGGACAAATGTGGATAGAATTTATAGACAAAACAATTTTATATAATTGATAGAATGGAATGAACATATCGACGATCTGATTGCACTAGAATTAACAAGTGAGATATCTGCGTCTGATGAGCAGGTGCTAATAGAATGGCTCAACCTCGATGCAACGAACAGCGCTTATTATGCTCAAATGCAAAAGGTTTTTTCACTTGAACCAGTGGCGATGAAATTGGACGAGGTGCAAATTAATCGGGCTTGGCAAAATGTGAAGAATCAAATCGGGCAGCAAGGAAAAGTTATTCCCCTGCGCAGAGCATTTTCTTTTTATCGGGCTGTTGCTGCTGTTGCTGTGCTCATATTGGCTTCATTTTTGGTTTTTAGATATCTTCATCATAATGAAGAAGTGACTTTTGCTTCGGCCGAAAGGGTTGTCACCAAATTCATTCCCGGAGGATCTGAAGTGGTGCTCAATCGTGAATCTGAAATTGTTTTTGAAGATGATGAAGATGCAGATGAAAGAAAGGTGAAATTGACAGGTGAAGCTTTTTTTAAAGTGAATTCAGCTGATAATGCCAAGCTGATTGTAGAAGTGAGTGATCTTTTAATACGTGATATTGGAACTTCCTTCAATGTGCGAGCATTGTCAGGAGCAGATACTATTTATGTTGCAGTGATAGAGGGAAAGGTGCAAATGTTTACGGCTGATTTATCGGGTATAGAGCTAAGTGCCGGGCAATCCGGCTTCTATGTAAAAAGCACTAAAGTCTTTCAAAAGGATGTGCAATCCGATGAGAATGCCATAGCTTTTGTAGACAAGAAATTCCGTTTTAGAAATACTTCTTTGAAGAAGGCGGCCAAAAAATTGAGCGAAGTTTATCAACGTGAAGTTATTCTGGACAGTTCATTAATAGAGGATTGTAGAGTATCTGTTCAATTCAACAACGATTCCTTGATCAACGTACTCAATATATTGTCAGAGACTCTAGGCATTCGATGGAAAGAAGTAAATGGAAAATTTATTCTATACGGCGATGGATGTGGAAATGTGGGAATGTGATAGTGTGGCAATGAGATAATGAGATAATGAGGGAATGTGATAATGGGGGAATTTGATAATTTGATAATTTGATAATTTGATAATGTGGGAATGAGGGAATTTGATAATGTGATAATCTGGGAATTAGTGAATTAGTGAAT
>JAWXBG010000034.1:0-14847 GCA_034439875.1 Flavobacteriales bacterium | reverse complement strand
GTGAATTAGTGAATGTGGGAATTGGGGAATTGGGGAATGTGGGAACTAGTGAATGTGAGAATTGGGGAATTAGTGAATGTGGGAATTGGGGAATTGGTGAATGTGAGAATTGGTGAATGGGGGAATGTGGGAATTAGTGAGGGAAGGAATGGGGGAAGGAGAAGGCCAATTGATATAGAAAATACTAAAGAGACAGGTGGCGAAGGAAGTAACCTCCTATATTACGAGTGCAACAGAGACGTTCGAAAGGACGTCTCTGCTTTTTTGTGGATTTGAGCCAAATAAAAAGCCACCCTGAAAGTCAGAGTGGCTCCAATAATATCTTTTTTGGATCGCTTCTTAGCGAACTACACCTTTGTGACGACGCTCAGAAGAAACTGAAAGTTTCTTGCGGCCTTGACGACGACGTGCAGAAAGTACTCTGCGGCCGTTGGCAGTGCTCATCCTTTCGCGGAATCCATGCTTGTTGCGGCGCTTTGTGTTCGATGGTTGGTAAGTACGTTTCATAGCTGTGTCGTGTTATTCTTTTCCTTAAAAACGGGGCGCAAATATAGCTCCTTTCTTCTCTTCCTGTACTTCCATAGTGTTTTTTTTATGTCTGCTATGCGATCATCCCCATCTTGCAGGTCGAATTTAGACTTTTTCCCTTATGTCCGAGAGCCATCAATCATGCCCAACTTGTGAATCTTCAAACATCCGAAAAGTCAATCAGTTTATTATCAAGGATATATGGAGATGCGGCGACTGTGATCTGGCCTTCTTCGCTAACAAAGCCAGCAACGCAGAAATCAGCGCTTTTTATGCGACATATCCCCGAGATCACTACGAATCCTCAATTACTGCACTGAGATACAATAATTTACTTACGGAATTTGAGCAATTGAGCGGCGGACGAAAAATTTTAGATTATGGCTGTAACAGCGGCTTCTTCCTTGATGTTGCGCGAAAAAGTGGATGGAATGCAATTGGTGCCGAAATTTCATCGGAAGCCCGAGAAATCTGTCAAAAAAGAAATCTTGAGGTGATGGATCTAGATAGATTCTATAAAATGCCCGCCGTACCCATCCTCGACGTTATTACCTCGTTTGAAGTGATTGAACATATGACTTACCCTGCAACCTTCTTTCAAAAGGCATTTGAACTGCTTAAACCAGGTGGAATTGTTTATGTAACAACTCCCAACTTCGATTCGCTTGAAAGGAGATGTTTGGGCGACAAATACGACATTGTGAACTTCCCTGAACACCTCTGCTTCTTCAATGCTCGATCATTGAGAAATTGTGCTTCCGCTGCCGGATTCTCTACACATAAAATATTAACCACTGGAATCAGCCTCACTCGCATTAGAACTAGCAAAAAAATTAGCTCCGAAAAATATGTTTCCGAAACAAGTACCGATGAGCAAATCAGAATAAAAACGGAAACTTCATCTGTTTTGAAAACAGCAAAAGCACTTGCCAATTTTGCTTTGAATCAGAGCAGACTTGGAAACTCTTTGAAAGGGTATTTTGTAAAACCGATGGAGAAATAAGTGAGAACAAAATTTCCCTTTCCTATCCCCTCGCTAAAATTTCTCTCCATACCTCAATGGCTCTGGTATTGCTTCGCTCACGTCTTCCCACCGCCATGCATCTTTCGGCAAGCTCAACACGGTCTTCGAGGAGCAACTTGTCTATAGAAGATACAAGTGCAGGGATTTGATCAATATCAAATCGGTCGATAACTACCCCTACATTATTCTGTGTTACCAAAACATCGTCTTCGGATGTTTCGCGTTGTATCAAAATGGGTAACCCACTCATCAAGTAATTACCCGATTTCGTTGGCGAAAAAAATTTGCGCGAAGGAATGTTTCCATATGCTATTACACCCAAATCACAGGCGGACAAATAACCGGAAAGCTCCTTGATAGGACAAATACCAATGTGATAAGAATTTGCCGGCAATCCATGTTTTGTGCACCACAAAATAACTTCCCTGGGTTCGTTGGGCGTGAGGATTAGAAAATAAAAATTATTATTCGCGCTGTACATCGCTCCGAAAAAAGCGATTAAGTCTTCTGCCAAGTATAGACCTCCCAATTTACCAACGTACGCAATTACATGCTTGTTCTGTGTATTCCATTTAGCCTTGAAGTGTTCACGATGCTTCAACGAAAATTGAAATAAAGCGGGGTCGGAACCTGTGGGAACTTTGTGTATCTTGGCTTTGACATTCCACGATTTCAACTTTTGTATCATCGCGTCCGTTCCAGTCATAATGTGTGAGGCTCTCTTTGCAGCGCCTTTCTCTAAAGCACTTAGAAAAACATAATTCGCACTTCCCTTCTTCCATATATCCATCTCGAGCATCATTTGCGCATGCGGCTCAAATGCATAAATCGTAAGCGCAGGTCTTTTCCACAAAGTTGCCAAGTGCAGAGCTGCGGCTGCCGGCGAACAAATTGCGAACACATGCAAGGGGCTATTTACTATAGCTAAGCGACTCATAGAAAAAAAAACTCCGAGCAAGCTAAAAAATTTCCTCGGCTTCAAAATAGAACCTTCTCTAAACGTGAAAGGATGCCATTCAATATTCCATTGCTCCTTCAAAACTGACTTTGTTGCATGCTCCCCTTCTTTGGAAAGCCTATATCTGTTCGTTTCAAATGTGATCAATATAAATGAAGAATCCTTTCTTGCATTGGCCTTTATAAAATGCAGTGTTAATCCTTCTGTGAGGGGATCACGAAGAGAATGGGTAGTAAACACCAGATATTTCTTTTGTTCATTCACTGCTTCCTTAGCCCTTCTTCGGGCCAAATTTTATCCATTCACCTAATGCCTTCCCTAAGTCTCCGTGCTTTAAAAAAGACTTTGTCATCATACTTCTGATGCGTCTTCGCGCCCTATCTACTCTAGTGCCTTCAACATTCAACTTTTTCATTTTAAGGAGTATCTTTTCATATCCTTTCGACAAACCTTCTATATTCGACATTGCACTTACATGACCTCTGCGAATTTGATAAATTGGATGCTTCACAAAATCGTAAGCTCCTTGCAGACCTATACTCAGATAAAAAGCTAAGTCTTCGGCGTGGGTCCACCCCTCTTCAAATCGATAATCATATCCTGCCTTTCGTCTTACCATCCAACTGTTG
Source organism: Flavobacteriales bacterium (assembly GCA_034439875.1). Taxonomy (GTDB): domain Bacteria; phylum Bacteroidota; class Bacteroidia; order Flavobacteriales_D; family Sanyastnellaceae; genus JAWXBG01. Next base: position 11,708 of record JAWXBG010000034.1, on the reverse strand, counting down.
GCGCACATACATCTGCCAGACAAAGAAACCAATTCATCGAAAGGATTGCCTTTGAATGATGGTTTGCAAACCGATTTCAATTGTTTAAAAGCCACATCCCATGTCTCCACATAACCATCTACAAAAGCAATTTCTGGATCGGCACGAAATAGGTCAAAACGCAACTTCAGGCTTTCATCTGTGAGCCTATCATCTGCATCGAGACAACAAAAAAACTCTCCGTTCATCACTCTCAACGCAGTGTTTCGGGCATATCCCACTCCAACTTTTTCTAATTCGGAAAGCAAGACAATACGCTGATCTCTGTATCCATGTAATACCCCCACAGTGCCATCTGTACTCCCATTGTCTACAATCAACAACTCCCATTTCGCGTACGTTTGATTAAGCACCGACTCAATGGCCTCCTTTAAGTATGCTCCGCCATTGCGTACCGGCATGATTATAGAAATCACATCTTTTTTCATGAAAGAAATTTAGCAAGAATATCTTCAATGCGATCCAATTGACGATCATAAGTATGATCCTTGGCATAGAGCTTACGTTTTACACTTCTATCAGTAGAATTGAAGTGATGCAAGTCTTGCAGTATTTGATCAAACTTATAGAGATACTCATCTCTATCCGATGCCATCTCCAACAATTCGCTTTTCGCATACTCTGATGTGTAATTTGCCAATACTACTTTTCCTGTAGCTAGATATTGCATGATCTTGTGCGAATTGGATACTTCGTTTGGATACTTTTTATGGTCGTATAGAAGCAACATGACATCTGCCGAAGCCATTACATTTTGTAATTCATTTGGAGGTATTTCACCTAATAGAAAAACGTTTTCTCTTTTCGCTAAACTCTCAATCATTTCTACCAACTCACGCGGAGCCTCAGCATTCAGATTTCCATTTCCATAACTGCCAGCAAAATAAAAATCTACATTAGGAAATTGTTCCACTAGTCTCAAAATCAATATTCGATCAAGAAATTGTAAAAGCAAATTGCCGGCATAGAAAGCTTTGTATTGACCCCGACCTATTGGCAGAGACCCCTCTCCTATTTCAAACGGCGCCCATCCATGTTGAACAAAGTAACAATTCCTTTTGTAAGGCAACATCTTTTCGATTATACCCTTCGTTACTCCAAGACAAAGGCTCGCCGAAGAAGTGATCCGTTTAAGATTGAAATCATAATTATAATCCATCATTTGGAAAATCTTTAGTGCGGTTCCAAATGAATTTAAATCAAAATACCTCGAACTATCAAAACTCCATATCACATCAAAACGGACCCCCGCCTTCTTTTCCAGCATTCGAATGCCTTGTTTCATCTTAAATCTCCGCCAGAAACCCGGAAAAAAACGAAGACCCCTCACTGACCTCGAATCTTTAAGAACAAAAAGACTCAAATCTTTCATTGGTTGATATATCAACGAATCGTCGGAATGTGGAGTTAGGAACCAAACTTTATTGCCTCGTTTGGCCAAAGCAATAGCATAATGATGTTTTGAAAGTAAACTAATACCCCAAGGTTCTGGTGAGATGATCAGAATGTTTTTACCTAAGAGTATATTCATTCCGACATCTTTCTTTATAAGCCCAACTCTTCCCGCGTTAGAACCTCTTTGAAGTTGACATCAACCTTTTTCGCTACAAACAAAGCTTTTCCTTTCACATGACCTTTGGCTTCAAGTACAAAATTTTCTTTGAATAGAAACATCAATACATTGCCCAAAAGGTCCTCCATGTTGTCGTAAGTCACCTCTACTTTCATGACTTGTGTAGACAAAGACTTTTTGGGGACAACCATGTTCTCCAGCAATTGAACTTGCCCCATGTGCTTCCCCTCTAGGTAAAGATCGATGTTCGACTCAGTGAGAACTACTTTGTAAGAATTCGGATTCTTAATGCGCAGCCACACCTCGGCTTCTGCTCCTTCAATATCGAATTCACGAAAAACAACATTTTCCACCTCAATCACATCCACATCCTGATAAATTTTACAAGAAGAAAGTGTCAATGTCAGAAATAAAATAAGAGTCGAAAGGACCCTTAAGTTCATGACTTCATATACTTTTCGAAAAACACTGGAATGGTTTTTATTCCCTGAAAGTAATTGAACACCCCATAATGTTCATTTGGTGAATGCAGGGCGTCAGAGTCTAGACCAAATCCCATCAGTACTGTTTTCACTTTCAATTCTTTTTCAAAAAGTGCAACGATGGGAATACTTCCTCCACCACGAGTAGGAATAGGTTTCTTTCCAAAGGTTTGCTCCATTGCCGCGCTTGCTGCGAGGTATGCACGGGAGTCGGTTGGGGTTACTACAGGTTCGCCACCATGGTGCGGACGTACCTCTACCTTCACACTTTTCGGTGCAACCGATTTGAAATAATTGCTGAATAATTCAGTCACTTTATCAGTACCTTGATTGGGCACCAAACGCATAGAAATTTTCGCGAAAGCTTTGGAAGGGAGCACCGTTTTAGAACCCTCCCCAATGTATCCGCCCCAAATACCATTGCAATCGAGGGTTGGGCGGATACCGGTTCTTTCGATTGTAGTATAGCCTTTTTCTCCGCGAACATCGTCGATAGCTAAATCCTTTTTATATGCTTCGAGACTGAAAGGTGCTTTGTTCATCTCTTCTCTTTCCGCCGCACTCAGTTCTTGAACATCATCATAAAAACCAGGTATTGTAATGTGACCATTTTCATCGTGCATGTCTGCAATCATCTTCGCAAGCACATTGATCGGATTCGCGACGGCACCTCCATAAACACCAGAGTGCAAATCACGGTTCGCTCCCGTTACTTCGACTTCCAGATAACTAAGACCGCGCAAACCGCAATCGATACTTGGCGTATCATTCGCAATCATCCCTGTATCTGAAATAAGGATAACATCACACTTCAGTTTTTCTTTGTTCGCCTTTACAAAGTCACCTAGGTTATTGCTACCTACTTCTTCCTCTCCTTCTATCATGAATTTGACATTGCATGGAAGCGAATTTGTCTTCATCATCGTTTCAAATGCCTTAACGTGCATGTAAAACTGGCCTTTATCGTCGCATGCTCCACGAGCATATATTGCACCATCAGGATGCGCCGCTGTCTTCAAAATAACAGGCTCGAAAGGTGGGCTGTTCCATAAATCAAGTGGATCGGGAGGCTGCACGTCGTAGTGACCATAAACCAATATTGTCGGTAGCGATGAATCTACAATTTTCTCGCCATACACTATTGGATAACCCGGCGTAGAGCATATTTCCACTTTATCCGCACCTGCGGCCTCGAGGCTTCTTTTGGTGGCCTCGGCCATACGTTGCATATCGGCTGCATGAGCCGGATTCGCGCTTACGCTGGGAATGCGAAGCAATTCGAGTAACTCATCCAGAAAACGTTGACGATTGTCTTCGATGTATTGATTGATGGCTGACATAATCTGTGTATTTGATATGGGCAAATATAAGCACAGGAAAGCGTTTCGGAGAGGCGTCAATATAAGGGGGGAGGACAAAAATCCCATTCTACTTTTCTCTTGTCTACCTATACATAACTTTTTGAATTTTGGTTTTAGCATAAGCAAATTCTATATTGACACTAGCTGGAACCTCAAAAAAACTTTGTGTTAAATCTGCAACTTCTTGAACATCCAATTAATTATTATTCTATATTTGCACCTGAAATGAATAAAAAAGCATTTATCCTTAGTTCTCTGAACACATGTTGTGCATGTTGTTGCGGATATGCCATTAGGTGAAAGTGCTTGACTTATAAGGCAAGGGGCTTTCACATAGTGAGCCCCTTTTTTGTTGTTTTATATTCCTGATAAACCTCGACTTGTTTCCAACGGAGTAGGACTAGCGAGTACTAAGGGATATATGTTTTTAGATAATTTAAATACACTCATAGAGATGTTAAGTCATAAATTCAGTTGCTGTTGTTGCCGCCTTGAGCATTCGGGAGCAGCCTGTGATGAATTTACCTAGTTTAAACTTTCATCATTCACAATTAAATACAGGCCCTTCCGAGATTATCGGAGGGGCTTTTGCTTTTCAAGCCAAACTAACAACTCAATTTAATATGCAAAGTTTCAGAACAGAATTCGAAGATCCACTCGTTGAGAAGGACATCATAGATCTGGAAAAAAAAATACGTCTCTTCCGCGAAGGAAAGATCGATGAGGAAAAATTTCGATCACTTCGTCTGGCACGTGGCGTTTACGGTCAGCGTCAACAAGGAGTACAGATGGTGCGCATCAAAATTCCTTTGGGTCGCTTATCTCCAAAACAATTGATACGCATTGCAGATGTCAGCACTGAATACTCAAACGGTCGAATGCACTTAACCACCCGACAAGACATTCAGATACACCATGTAAGTCTCGATAGAACGCCGGAACTATGGGCTGAATTGGAGAGAGACGAAATAACACTGCGTGAGGCCTGTGGAAATACCATACGGAACGTCACGGCTTCTCCCGAATCCGGTATCACCACCGATGAGTTGTTTGATGTAACTCCCCATGCACTCGCGGTATTCAAATATTTTTTGAGAAAACCATTTGGTCAGGAACTTGGTCGCAAAATCAAAATCGCATTTTCAGCGAACGATAAAGACAGTGCTTTTACCTTTATCCATGATTTCGGGTTCATACCTCGAATAGAAAAAGAGGAGCGTGGATTTAAGGTTATGATAGGTGGTGGTTTAGGTGCCCAACCTTTCCTTGCAAAGCCGGCTTATGAATTCCTTCCTGAAAATGAAATCATTCCATTTATTGAAGCATCTGTTCGAGTCTTTGACAGATATGGTGAACGATCAAATCGACACAAGGCTAGGCTCAAATATTTAATTAATCAAATTGGAATAGAAGAATTTATTCGTTTGGTATCAGAGGAAAAAGGCGCCGTCGCAAATGCTACACACGAAATAGACAAATGCCTTCAAGAACCCATTGTCTCTAAAATCATTTCCTCTGACGAACTGGTTGATGTAGAGAACAAACTTGACTTCAAACGATGGTTAGACACCAATACCTTTCTCCAAAAACAAAACGGGTATAGCGGGGTATACATCAAAGTACCTCTTGGAAATATCGACAGAAACACTGCTTATTTATTCGCTCAGATTGCAGACAAATACGCATCTGACGATATTCGGATAACAGTAAACCAAGGATTTCTTCTTCGATTTGTTCGAAATGAAAATTTATCGACACTCTACACCTCCCTCTTGGGTTTAGGTCTAGGTGACGCCGGATTCGATTCTCCCGCGGACATTACAGCATGTCCGGGAACTGATACCTGCAACCTTGCGATAAGCAACAGTACACATGTTTCATTAGAATTAGAACGTGTAGTACAAAATGAATTTCCGCACCATTTATATGAAAGAAATCTTCGGATCAAAATCAGCGGTTGTATGAATTCATGCGGTCAACACGGTTTGGCCCAAATAGGTTTTCATGGATCTTCATTTAAATCGGGCGAAAATGTAGTTCCTGCACTTCAACTCGTCCTAGGTGGAGGTGAAACTGGATCAGGCGAAGGACGAATAGGCGATAAGATTATCAAAATTGCCAGCAAAAGATCACCAGACTTACTTCGCAGTTTACTTAGCGACTTTGATATCAACAGTGCTTCAGACGAATCTTTTAATTCGTTCTACGATCGAAAGGGAAAAGATTACTTCTATCAACTTCTAAAACCTCTTGCAGATGCCAGTCAAATTGATCCTTCCGAACTGATCGATTGGGGTGGTGATCAAAAATTCAAACCAGCTATTGGGGTTGGAGAATGCGCGGGAGTGCTTGTCGACTTAGTGGCCACGCTACTCCTTGAAGCGGATGAAAAACTAGAGTGGTCGGCACAATCCTTTGATGCATCATTCTATTCGGATAGCGTATATCACAGTTACGCCGCCATGATTTCCGCAGCAAAAGCGATACTCCTTGATCGCGCTGTCCATTGCAATACCCAGCATGGCATTATCAGCGATTTCGACAAGCAGTTCCCTGAAATTATGGAAAAAGTAGACAAAACTATTTCCTTCAAAGAACTTACTCATCGCATTAATCAACAAAAACCAAGTCCTCTTTTCTCGAGCGAATACTTACTGAGTGCTAGTCAATTTGTGGATGCTGTAAAAATGTATCGCGAAATCCAAAAAGTATAATAATTCATTCGGAATAACTAACTCAACTTTTATTGATATATCAACTACTAGAAATGCTATGAACACTTTATCCCAAATAAAACCTAAACTCACATTGGTGGGAGCGGGACCAGGATCCTTTGACCTGATTACACTTCGCGGCCTAAATGCCTTGCGCAGTGCCGATGTCATTCTATTTGATGCTTTGGTAGAACCGGACTTTCTCGATCACATAAAACCTGAAGCCATTGTTCATGATGTTGGCAAACGTAAAGGAGCCAATGGAAAATCGCAGGAAGACATTAATGTACTCATTCTAGAAATGGCTCTAAAACATGGACACGTCGTTCGACTAAAAGGTGGAGATCCTTTTGTGTTTGGTCGAGGAATGGAGGAATGGCAACATCTTGCCCAGTTTGGAATTGAAGTGGAATACATTCCCGGAGTTTCTTCTTGTATCAGTGTACCTGGTCTTGCCGGAATCCCTGTTACGCATCGCGGATCATCTGAAAGCTTTTGGGTGATCACGGGGACGACCCGCGATGGTAGCCTATCTCCTGATGTTCGATTGGCCGCTCAAACAAAAGCAACAGTTGTAATACTTATGGGAGTGAGCAAATTGAGCGAAATCGTGGAAATCTTCAAGGCGAACGGTCATCATGACTTACCGGTTGCAATTATCCAGAATGGATCATTGCCCTTCAGCAAATGTGTTGTTGGCACTGTCAAGAACATTAAAGACAAAACTTCCAAAATCGGAATCGAATCGCCGGCGGTCATTGTTTTGGGTTCGGTGGTGAAACAATATTCGGAAAAACAGATTCTGACCAGCATCGAAAAAAATGCAGTTCAACTAAATGGGTATGAGTAATAATCTCTTTCCCATATTTCTGAAATTAGATAAGTTGAATCTGCTCATTGTAGGTGCAGGAAAAGTCGGCTTGGAAAAAATCAGCACAGTGCAACGAGTCAGCCCAGGCGCTTCTGTTCACGTGGTGGCATTTCAAGTAAGCCAAGAATTTCGCGACTTCACTGAAGGTAATTCCAAAATTAAAATATCGGAAAAATATGTAAGCCAAGAAGATCTAGATGGGGTTGATCTGATCATTGCGGCTACTGATGATACAGATACCAATAATCTCCTTCGAGAATGGGCGCACAGCAGAAAAATACTTGTGAATTTTGCAGACAAACCAGAAATTTGCGACTTCTATTTGGGCGCTGTTGTGCACAAAGGAGATCTAAAGATTGCTATATCAACGAATGGCAAATCTCCCACTTTGGCGCGACGGATGAAAGAATATCTGAATGATGCATTACCTGACAATACTCAGGACTTGCTCAACAACATGAATTCCGTTAGAAACTCGATTGTTGGAGGCCTTCCCGAACGCATGAACGCTTTGAACGCCCTTACGGCAGATTTCGTGAAGAAGCAACGTCGACCTGTATATCGACTTGTATTAAACTGGCAAACCTTTGTGCTTACAAGTCTTGGGATGCTGGCCCTCATGTTGGCTGGGTACTTTCTATTTTCGATGATTCCTCTCGATTATTTCAGTGCACTTGCCACAGAACTTTATGCACAAGTCGACAGCGATTTCTTTCTTATGCTCGCCTTGGGCTTTATAGCTCAAATGATAGATGGGGCTTTCGGAATGGCTTATGGAGTTACTGTTACCAGCTTCTTGCTTTCGATGGGGATTCCCGCATCAATGGCGAGCGCTAGCATGCACGCGTCTGAAATATTCACTACAGGAACTGCGTCGCTCTCCTACCTGCGATATAAAAACGTAAACGCAAAACTCTTCCGCGCGCTCGTTGTACCCGGATCTATTGGAGCTATAGCCGGAGCGATATCTCTTTCTTATGTGAGCAAAGAGTACTTTAGTTACATCAAACCTCTCGTAGCCATATACACACTGCTTCTTGGAGTAGTGATCATTCGAAGAGCTCTCGGACTTGTATTCAAGAAAAAACGTAAGTCAAAACGAATTGCCTCCATTGCTTTAGTGGGAGGTTTTCTAGACTCCGTAGGTGGAGGTGGTTGGGGTCCTATCGTCACTTCTTCGTTGGTCGCAGGAGGTAGAAACCTCCGCTACACAATAGGTTCAGCACATCTCGCAAAATTCTTCGTTGCCACTTTAAGCACGCTCACCTTTATTCTCTTTATTGGGTTTCACCATTGGTACATCGTTTTGGCGCTCGTTCTTGGAGGAATGATTGCTGCACCGATTTCAATTTATTTCTCGAATAAAATTCCATCTCGCACAGGCCTTGTTCTCGTAGGATTAGTTGTGATCGTGATTAGTATAAGAACCATTATTTACAGCATACCATTATGATTCAGATTGAAAAAGATATAACAATCATTGGTGCAGGTCCTGTTGGACTCTTCGCCGTGTTCGAATTGGGATTGCTCAAATTGAGAGCTCATCTTATCGACTACTTGCCTCAAGCAGGTGGACAACTTTCGGAGATATATCCAAAAAAACCTATTTACGACATCCCAGGGCTGCCAAGTATTTTGGCGCAAGACTTAGTGGATGGATTGCTAAAACAAGCAGAACCATTTAAACCCACATTCACTTTTGGTGAGAGGGTAGAAAAATTGGAAAAAAGAGGAGAGAGAGATTTTCTACTTACGACAAATAGAGGAACTCAAATCTCGAGTAAGGTAGTTGTCATTGCTGGCGGACTGGGGTGTTTTGAACCTCGCAAACCTCATGTTCAGGATTTACAGCGCTTCGAAAATGGCAAGGGAGTTCGCTACATGATTCTGGATCCTGATGAGCTCCGCGATCGCAAAATTGTCATTGCAGGAGGTGGTGATTCGGCACTCGATTGGGCGATTCATTTGTCCGACAAGGCCTCTAGACTGACGCTCATTCACCGAAGTGATTCATTCCGGGGCGCTCCCGATTCGGTGAGTAAAGTAATGCACTTAGCAAGTGAGGGGAAAATAAACCTTCTCTTGAACAGCGAGGTAAAAGCTTTGTATGGAAATGGAGTGCTGAAAGAATTAGAAGTGCACGATACCACCGGACAAACCACTAAGTTGGCTGCAGATGAATTCATTCCACTCTTCGGACTTTCACCAAAATTAGGTCCGATAGAAAATTGGGGATTAAATCTAGACAAAAACGCCATTATGGTGGATACGGACGACTATTCTACAAATATCCCCGGAGTCTACGCCATTGGCGACATCAACACCTACAAAAACAAATTGAAACTCATTTTATGCGGATTTCACGAAGCTGCTTTAATGGCACATTCGGCGAATAGGTACATCAATCCGGGTGTCAAATATGTGATGAAGTATACAACGGTTCAAGGAGTGAATGCATTCTAACCAGAATCATGCGCTCGATATCACAGAATTCATACTTCGAATTATTGCATAGTTCCATCGTAGATCCAACATGGGTATTCAATGCGCTGGATTCAAGAAGACTTTCCTCGCACAAAATTTCTCACCACTGGTATTTGATCTGTGTCATCAGGTTTGGCCTCACGAATTATCATTCTGTGAGCTACTTTCTTCCTCTTCACAGAGTTCTTCCAAATTCAAAAGAGACTTTAGAGCCTCTAAAAATCAAGCGCACGCCGCTAGCAATAACCCAACAGTAACCATATGACGACAAATACGACAATAGTTCCCAAACATCCCCCACCCAATTTCTTGGCTCCGTATCCTGCAATTAATGTTTTAAAAAGTCCATTCATAGTTCAGTCGGTTAAGCCTCCTCCAAGGCCGCTTCTACATTGATTGCACTCGTTGCTACCTCAGATAGTTTTTCATCTGCATCTTTTTCTTCTTGCAAAGTGGCCGCTAATAGTTTCTCCACTTCATCTAGTCCAAGTGTTTCAGCAAACTGACGAAGTGTTCCATAGGTTGCAATTTCGTAGTGCTCTATCTTCTGAGCCGCCGAGATTATACCTGCATCGCGCATCGAACCCTTTTCGCAAGATTCCATTATTTCACCCGCTTCTCTTATCAAGCCGTCCATAGCTTCGCATTTTTTTGCTACAGCCTTCTTATCGATAAGCTCAAAAACTTCCACAAGACGCTCAATTTGCATGTTGGTTTCCTCCAAATGGCTTTTTAATCCATCTGACAGCTCAGTTGATGTAGCGTTTTTGATCATTTTCGGAATTGCCTTTGTCAGAGCCTTTTCAGCCCAATAAATATCCTTAAGTTCATCTACAAACAACTTCATAAGTTGAGATGATTGCATGGAAGATTCCTCCATTTTCAGTTTGGCAGAAATGCCGTTTTTTCCGGCTGACTTAGTTTCGTTTTTCATTATTAAATAAAATATTGATGATAAAATATGTGCGATTTCCGTTAAATAAAAGTGTATTGCCACTAGCACCATTCGAATGCTAGCTAAGAAAAAAAATCCTCTGCCTAAGCAGAAGATTTTTATAAATGAACTAAATTACTTTCCGTAGCTAGGAGTACTTCCTTCGGTCCCTTTCTCATTTCTTTCGGAATCTGATTTGTGGTCCTTTGAGTGATTCTCAGACGTTTTATTCTCAGAAGATCTGTTGTGGGCACCTTGAATATGTGATCCTTTTGAATGCTCGTCTTCTTGCTTAGAATCCTTTTTGTTTGGATCAGCAGAAGTCTTATTCATTTTTCCCAAAGTGGTTTCGCTGTCTTCCCTTTCTTCCTCACCGTCATTCGTTCTCTCTTGGTTCGACTCCTCTTCGCTGTCGCTGTCGGCAGTTACCTCTCGCTCCTTTCTTTCCGACTCATCATCTTCACCTATTTGATGGTTTTTGTTTTGATTCGGGTCTTTTGAATCAGGGCGCTGCTTGTTAAAATCCTGAAATGTTTTATCCTTTGGTGCCTTGTCGGTACTAGGAGTAAACTCATCTTTCCGGTTATTGCTATTGTCCATGGTGGTATGATTTAAATTGTAACTGAATTGTTACATTGCAAATGTGAAGTACTTAAGTTCATTACGTGTTGCACTATTCATGAAAAGGATTACATAATTCAACGGCACCCTTCCCCTTGTAGTGCTTCTCAAACAGTTTGTGAAACTTGTGAAAGCGCAGAAAAGAAGTAATTCATTTTTCTGCTTACAGATGTCGCAATCATACCGGATAGGTATCTGTAATATTCCAGTACTGTTTCACTCCATTGGATTATAAAACCGTTTGGATTATAAAACCTAGAATCCGCATTCGAAATCTATTGCAGCGCTAACCCCCTTTGATATCAAGCACTTTCTCGATTTTTATTCTTGATGTATGAATATATACCATCAAATAATCCCGCATTGCGCATTGGAAGTGTCTTGAGGTTAATGTGCTGCGGGATTCTCGAATCTACACGATGGAGCAAAGTAATAGTTCGACCTATAAATTCCGATATCTCCATCGCGTGATTCTGGATAATACCAATTCTGCATATTAAAGAGTCCATTCTGCATTGCGCATTGGAAGTTTTTTTTTGGGCAATGCGCTGCAGCATTTTGCGTACACGAAATGGTAAATGCCGTCATAGTAGCTGTTATAGGCCAATGGAGTCAAACGGAATTGGAAT
>JAWXBG010000033.1:0-28730 GCA_034439875.1 Flavobacteriales bacterium | reverse complement strand
CGACAGCATATCCGCAGCAGTGAATGGAAAATATGTTTTGACACATGAGCGTCTTACACAAAAGAAGATTAAACTTCGGGTGCCACTAGACGAAGGCATAAATCAGATCACAGTTTATGCTCATAACGAAGGAGATGTCCCTCCGAATACAGCGAAATGTTATACCAATGTTACTTATTAAATGGTCCAGAATGTTTTGTGTGGTTACAGTGGTAAATGCCGTTGTGTTTTATGTTTAGTTCAATGTAGTGAAACGAAATTGGACTATTACATAAATCCAAACGGTATTATGTGAGAAAGTGGTTCTCAAAAAGGGAGTTTCCGATAAGCACAGGGATGAAGAAGAACGCGGTGATAGAGGTAGAAGTGATTTAAAGAAATGTTGGAGGCAGAACTTATCTCCTGTGGTCTCCCTCGTAACGTTTTCCGTACTTCTGTTTCATCTTGTCGGCGCGCGTTACCTTCACATTTACTTTTTGATTTTTCTCTTTCTTTTCATGGAAAGCCGCACCCTTGGTTTCTTTTTTCTTTCGCTTAGGCTCTGAAGTACTCATTTCTAGGCTTGGCTGTTCATCAGGAGTAAGAATCGTTGAAATTTCTAACCCTTTGGGTAATGGTGCAATAGGAATTTTCATGTCCATCAGCTCTTCAATCTTTTCCAGTTTCTTTTCATCGCTCTCCGTGATGAACGAAATAGCAATACCAGTTTTGTCGGCCCTTCCGGTTCTTCCAATGCGATGAATGTAGTTCTCGGGAACCAAGGGAAGGTCCATGTTTATGACATGCGAAACGCTACTTACGTCTATACCTCTGGCAATAAGATCACTTGCAATCAAGATCCTGCTTTTTCCATCTTCGAAATCTGATACGGTTTTGAATCGGGTATTCTGAGATTTATTCGAATGTATGACGGCAAGTTGATCGGGAAAATCTAATTCCATTCTATCATTTACATCATCGGCGAGTCTTTTGCTTCCGGCGAAAACAAGGACTTTCGTCATCTCGGAATCCGTTTCCAACAGATGGATCAACAAATTTATTTTCGTGTTGTAGTTTGGGACGAGATACCCAATTTGAGTTATATTCTTAAGCGGAGTCCCCGTTGAAGCAGCTTCTATGCGAATGGGTGATGTTAGATTTTGGTGGATCCATTCCTCAATTTCTTCGGTGATGGTCGCCGAAAACATCAAAGTCTGTTTTTTCAATGGAAGCAGATCCAGTAGGTTTTGCAGTTGAGTTCTGAAACCCAGATTAAGCATTTCATCAACTTCATCTATCACGAGTTTTTTTATGTGACGAGATGAAATTGTGCCATTCAGCATCAAATCCAAAAGTCTTCCAGGTGTAGCCACAACTACGTCAACACCGGCTGTAATGTCGCTCATTTGCGATTTGATATTAGCGCCACCATAAGCGCCGGTTATAACCATGTTGGTGAATTTGGCAAGTCTCTCAAACTCGTCAATCACTTGCACCACCAGCTCTCTTGTGGGAACGATGATGATTATCGTAGGAATTTGCTTGCTGGCGAATTTCCACTCTCTGAGAATAGGCAATAAGTAAGCATAGGTTTTCCCTGTGCCTGTTTGAGCAATACCCAGCACATTTTGACCACCAGTAATAGGCCCGAAAGCCTTCTGTTGGATTGTGGTCGGTGTTGTATATCCCATTTCTTCCAATGCTTCGCGCAAAGGTTTAGTGAGATTCATGTCATTGAAAGTAGTCATCTGTAATTGGTTGTGCCGTTCCGCGAAGTTAGTGTTATACCAATGTTACTTAATAATGGGTCCAAAATATTTTATACGCTTGAAGTGGTAAATACCGTGGTGATTTATGCTTAGTTCAATCTAGCAAAGCGAAATTGGACCAGTAAATAAATCCAAACAGTATGAGTGGCGAAAGCTCATAGGATCGGCCTATAAGCTTGGGCTTTAGACTAAAAATTGAGTGATTTATCGCAATTTGGGAAGAAAGCGCTTCGAGCAAACTTGAAGTGGGTGAGAAAGATCATCCGTACCTCGCAAGTGAAGCATTATCCTTGTAAAGAATTTCGGGGGAACTATTGTGCTCGAAATTCTGCATTTTTTGTTAAACCTGGATTTTGCTGTTGGAATTGGCGTGAAGCGCTGAAACGCGAAAGGGACGGGAGCGCTCAGCAACGCCCAGTCCACTTTCTCTTTCTTGAATAATTGCCAAAATTTGCGCCTCACTGAATCTTGATTTCTTCATTTTGCTGAATTTTAAGGTTAAATTTAATCTATCTCTAATTTTGACCTTTTCGAAAATCACAGCCATTTACCAATACATACAGGGAAAATGAAAATCGAGAAACCGCCTGTCATTGCAGACTTTCAATGATGTAATAGATTTCAACTGCAAAATCAGGGTTAGAGAGTGAATTACTACTTTTACATTCTATATCAAGGCCTTTTATGAAAATACCATTTGTCATTTTACTGTTTGCATTCGTGTCTATTTTTAATGCTCAAGAACCCGAATTGAGTAATGGGCATTATCGCATATACTCTGTGGCTTCTCAAAGAGAAATTACGATTGAAGAGTTGATAAATGAGTCGGCCCAGACAGATGTGATTTTTTTCGGAGAGCTGCACAATGATTCTGTGGCGCATTATCTCGAATTGGAGATCACCAAAGCGCTGTTCGGTAGGCATGGCAGCAACTTTGCTGTGGCTATGGAAATGTTTGATCGCGATGTGCAACCGGTCATGAATGAATATCTTCGAGGTTCTATCCGAGAAAGACATTTTAATAAAGATGCTCGTATATGGAGTAATTATGGAGATTACAAGCCTGTGGTTGAATTTGCCAAGGAGAACAACATTCCGGTTGTTTGCAGCAATGCCGCATCGCGTTATACAAACTTGGCCGGAAGAGAAGGTCAAGGGGCATTGAAGGACCTACCGGTGCTTTCAAAGAAAAATTTCGCCCCGATGCCTTACGATACTGCCTCAGGAGCTTATCATGCCAAACTGATGGCATTAATGGAGGTGGCTCCTACACATACCCCCCCGCCTGCACCTGGCACAGAAACACCGGCTCAAGATAGCGTTGTTGTAGTGGCCCCTATTTTCAACCCTATGATGTCATTTAGTCTCGTTACAGCACAATCGCTATGGGATGCAACGATGGCTTATTCGATTGCGGAGTATAGAAAAGCGAACAAGAAGGACAAGGTCTTGCATATCAACGGAAGTTTTCACAGCGATGAGCATTTTGGAATTGTGATTCAGTTGAAGAAGTACAGTCCGAAGACAAAGATTATGGTTATTTCATGTTCACCAGACAATTCGTTTCCGTCGATCAATTGGAGCGAACATTCAAGCAGGGGTGATTTCATCATCATCACGGATCCTGCTGTACCAAGGACGTTTGAGGACTGATTGTAAGGTAGCATTTTAACCCTTCTCATGCGCACACATTTCAAAAGATTGCCCGTGTTTCAGTGTTTGTGGATACTCGCTTTATTCATTGTTACTTCTTGCCATGTAGGAAGCAATTCAAAACCTAAGGAAAGGGAAAAGCAGCAAAGTCTTGATCAGTTTGTTATCAGTTATATGAAGGATTATCAAATTCCGGGAGCAGCTTATGCCGTGGTAAAGGATGGAAAATTGATATATCAAGGATATTTGGGATATGCTCATTTGAACTATAGAGTGCCTGTATCCGACAGCACCCTTTTCGCGATTGCCTCGATGGATAAGCAGGTAACAGCTTCCGCTGTGATGATCCTGGAGGAGGGTGGTTTGGTTAAAACGACTGATCAGATCAATGTTTATCTGGATTCTCTCCCAATAGAATGGGCTAGCATGACAATAGAACATTTGCTCACACACACATCTGGAATTCCGGATGAGGTGGCACGTACATACGAAGATCGATATCTGATTGAATACAAAACCGAAGAATTGTATGAGCACATTTGCTCTTTAAAATTGGATTTTTTACCAGGAGAATCTTGGAGCTATAGTGATGCGAATTTTTTCTTGCTCCAGCGGATAGTGGAAGAGGTGAGTCATATTCCTTATCAGCAATTTTTGGAAGAAAGAATGTTTGCTCCACTGGGAATTGAAGACAGCAGAATTGTAGAGCCATATGATGTAATTCAAAATCTCGCCCAGAGCTACGAATTAGACAGTACAGGAATGCTTCTTACGAATATTTGGAGGTCGGTTAGTTTTGGGCCGCTCTACAACGATATTGGTTTTACCTTGAATGATTTTGTAAAGTGGGAACTGGGTATTCAGCGAAATGAGCTTTTGACTGCGAGTGCATATGAAAAGATGTGGACACCTGTCGAGCTCAATAATGGCAGCCTAGCCGAGTTTGAAAGAATGGATCAAGATTCATCGAATATCAAATCACATTATGGCTATGGCTGGGAATTAGGAAACATCGACGGGCATCGCAATATTTTTCATGGGGGATTTGCCGGAACATCCATACAGCGTTTTCCAGAGGAACAACTTACGGTGATCGTGTTCACAAATCTCTGTCGGGGAAAGTTTATTCCCGATCATCTAGCCTCATCCATAGTTGTAAGAGTTGGTCTTTGATAAGCATCGAGTCAGATATTTGAAAAGGCAGAAGGCAAAAGAATAGGTGTACGCGTTATACCGCTTTTGTATCTGTAATTGTTTAACCCAGAATGCGCATTGGAAATTTATTCCAGTACTAACCCCCTTTTTTATCAAGCACTTTCTCGATTTTTATTCTTGATGTATGAATATACACCATCAAATAAGGATCTTGCGAGAGCACTCGCTATCTGTGGGGTTTATACCAATTCTGCTTATTAAATAGTCCATGCTGCATTGCGCAATGGAAGTTTTTTTGGGTAATGCGCTGAGGGGTCGTGCACGCATACAGAGGTAAATGCCGTTGTGATTTATGTTTATTTCAATGTAGTGAAACTAAACTGGACTATTTAATAAATCCAAACGGTATTATGGACAAATGGAGTGAACAAGTATTGGACTATTACAAATACCTATGCGGTGCAAAACTTAAAACCCGAAGCTTTGGTTATTGCTTTATGAATCTTGAATTGTAGCCCGGATTATCTTTTATTTGAACGCTGTAAATACCTTGAGGTAGTCCTGAAACATCAATACGTATATTCTCTTTTGCCTCTTGTTTGGAAATATAAATTTCCTTTAGCAATGCTCCAACAGGATCGAAGAGCAATATCTGAATATCATGTCCAATGGTATTCGAAAAGGATAAATTCAAGGAGTTATTTGTAGGATTTGGAAAAAGTAGCATTCCAGATTCGAATTCATGCATTTCTTCTTCGACATCTGTAAAAGTCGTATTGATGATTTTCCAAGAGCTGTTCGTTAGAATCCCGCACATGTACCACAATGCGTCGTTGAACACGGTAGTTGATTGTGCATGTCTGCTACCAGCAGGCCAATTTCCGGTTTCACTTTTTAGCTCGTGCCAATTAATTCCATCTTCAGAGTACCATACATCGTTCATTTCTGTTCCCGTAGCCATGCCACCCATCAGCCACATTTTATTATCAAACCAAGCTACCGTATGCCAATATCTTCCCGCCCAAGGAGCAGACTCATTTACAAGCGTCCAATTTATTCCATCAGATGTTTTCCAAACTTCGTTGTACGATCTTCGGGTGCCTTCATTGGAACCACCGAGCATCCACATTTGTCCATTGCCATCAACGCAATAGTTTATTTGCATTCCTCTGCCTAACCAAGGAGCGTTGGGAAATTCATTCCAGCTAATACCATCAGTGGAAGTCCATACATCTGTTAATGGGGGGCCGCTGCACTGCTCACCACCATAGATAAACAATTGATCATTGAAGTAAGCATAGTTGGGACTGTTTCTTATTTCAAAGTCTGGAATGGCATCGATGGTTTGTGTCCAATTTATTCCATCCGACGACTTCCATGCATCAGTTAAACAACCCGATTGCGGATCACCGCCTATTACCCACAAGTGTTCTTCGTCTGTCAACCAAGCCGAAGCATGTCGCGCCGGCCATGGAGCATTGGTTTCAAATGTCCATTCGGCACCATCTGGTGAGCTCCAAATCTCGTTGTGTGTGTTGAGAGGAGGGTGATAGGGGGGGTCCCAACCGCCTAAAAGCCACATTTTATTTTGAAAGCTGAGAAGACCTGCTCCATCTTTAGGATTAAACGGTAAAGTGCTGGCAACCTCCACCCAATCGTATTCGCTCACTGTAAATGTTCCAGTAGAATTTGTAAGGGTAGTATCGAAAAGATCAGAAACGCGCACTTCAATCGTTGTTTCAGGAGGATATGACAAATCAATGTAAAGATAATTTTGAATTGCTTCGTTGGAGTGTTCGGCATCCGTCCAAGATCCATTGTTTATTTTGTATTGAACAAGTATTGAATCGCTGATTTGCGTTGCATCGTATTCCCAATACACCAGCACATTTGAGCCTTGCACGTATGCATCAGTAGCTTTGGGTTGCACATAAGAAATGGGATTGTTTTCAAACCAAAGGAGATCTATTTCACTTTGATTGAGTGACCTCGAGTACAATCGCAAATCGTCTATCGAACCTTTGAATGGATATGGAGCTGCAGCAAAGATGAGATCAACCGAATCTCCCAATTCGCCCCCATAGTAGTTGTCCAAACTGAAAGTGTAAAGCTGATGGTTTCGGAAGATTTTCAGAGTATCCGACTCTCTAGTAATAACAAAGTGACACCAACTTCCTTTTGTGAATGCGCCTGGGGAACCTTCTGCTAATGCATTATTCGAAGTGCCTCCGCCATTCCAGTATACAAAAGTTTGATAGAAAGATTGCATCAGGTATTGCAAATAATAGCTATTGTGACTATTAAGTTGTACTTCAAAATTATTGGTGGTATCAGAAGCTGATTGCTTCGAAGAAAACAGGTTTATAATTTTCGGCGAGTTTGTTTTATACCAAAAACTTATCGCAAAGTCGCCGGCTATCGGAGAAAACTCACTGATGGGGAAAGCAAGGGAATCGGAAGTCCCATTTAAAAACAGTGCTCCATTTGGATTATCGAATCGATCATTTGCGAATGTTCCTGATCCAATTGATATATCATTGTCATTGCCAGAATCATCCGAGAACGTTCCATTGAAAGAGTAATATCCTTTTAGACTGTCAGTAGGAATTTGTGCCTTCACGGCAAAACTTAAAACAATGAATAGTACAAGCAAAATTTTACTCATTTTCTCAATTTAGTTTTGTGAACCGTTTTATGTTTTGTCACGAGACAAAAGTATTGACACCATTGACGCATTTATTCATGTTTTGAATTATCCCAGAATCCGCATTCGGATTCGCTATGAAGTGCTAAATCCCAAAAATAGCAAGTGCTCTCGCCAGATTTTTATTCTTCGTGGAGAATTTTGATCACCTTGTTAAAATTAGGTAGATGCAAATTCAAATAATAAACACCTACAGAAAGCTCATTCGGCATGAGGAGAGAGTAGGTGTTATTGCCGGATCCAAAGGACACACCCTTACCGAGGTTTGCTATTACCTTTCCGTTGGCATCGGTTAGAGTAAAATCGATTTTGGCGGCTTCATTTAAGCTGAAATCTATCTGTACTCGGTCTTTTTCGGGATTGGGGTATATCAACACATCATTCGAAAGATTTAATTGTTGATCATTGCTTACCACTATTCCCGTAGAATAGCGCGCCGTTGCGATACTTGTTTTGTTTGTAGTGAAATTGACAGAGTTTCCAATGAGAACTAGTTTACCATCATTTTGAAGGGCTATAGCGGCTCCAAAAGTTCCGTCTTCTATAAATGTTATGGCTACACCTTGATTGCCAAAAGTATCATCCAGGGTACCATTTTCGAGGTATCGGGCAATACCGAATCGCGGATCATTCAGCAAGCTTTATGACGTGCCGCCGATAATGATTTTATTATCCGCCTGCAATAAAATCGCATTTTGAAAAGTCATTATCGTTATTTCCCTCAATGTTGGTAAGCACTTTGCCACCGACACCAAAATCGTTATCCAAGCTACCATTCGAAAGGTATTTCACAATAGCGAAGTTGTAAGCATAACCGCCGTTTAGGGCACCAAAAGAATTGCCTGTTGCAACAATCGTTCCATCAGGTTGGATTCGAATATCTTTCAGTTGATTCCCATGTGTGTCAAACGGCGTTATTACTTTTCCATTTGTGCCAAAATCCAAGTCTAAATTTCCGTTTGAGCGTATTCGAATCAGTGCAAAATCATTGATAATATTACCCAGTGCACTTCCGGAGAGAATGATTTTGCCATCGTTTTGCAGCGGCATGCCATAAGCGCGATTATTAAGCTCACCAACAGGAATAGATACTTTGCCATCAGAATCAAAATTATTGTCCAGACTGCCATTTGGAAAAAGTCGAACGAGTGCAAAGTCATTATTTCCAGGGAAAGATGCGTCGCCACCGAGGACAATTTTACCGTCGGTCTGCAATAAAATCGAAGTCATCGTACTTGATATAAACGGACCAAAATTGACCTGAACTTTTCCATCGGCATCAAAATCCGTATCTAAACTTCCGTTCGAATTGAAACGAAACAGGGTAAAATCGATTGTTGTAGTGCCTTGTGAATCTCCTGCCACTAAAATTTCGCCATCATCCTGCAGCACAATAGAGTGGTTTTCAGTAGAGGTACTTTGAGCAGACACTGTAAATGGAATGGTTACGATGCCATCTCCGTCAAAGGAATCATCTAACGTTCCATCAAGGTTGTATCGCAGGAGTGCGAGCATTCCAGAAATATTTTGGTGAAACGCTGTAACCAAAATTTTGTCATCAGATTGCACTGTTATACTATGGCCTTTATCTAGCTGGTCTATAGAGGTTACTACAGTTCCATTGTCACCAAAGCCATTATCCAAGACACCGTCTTGCGATCAGACTACAGTAAGAATAAAGGTGAGGCTGAGAAGAAGAGTTAATATTTTCATTTTTCTATTGAATTCAGACTTTGGTTAAGAATCTGTCTTTGGTTAAGAAATAATACCAATGTTTTACGGAGCGAAAGATAGGTTAATGGAGAATGAGAAGTAACGAAATGAATTTTACATTTTGCGCATCGAAATCCACCTCACAAACCTCCTTTCGTTTTCCCTCCTTACATTTGCCACCAATATGCGAATCGAAGTTCTGAAATCGAAGATCCACCGTGTAACAGTTACGGAGGCTCAACTCAACTATATCGGGAGTATTACCCTGGACCCATTGCTCATGGAGGCCGCAAACCTGATAGAAGGGGAGAAGGTACAAATACTCAATGTGAACAATGGCGAACGCTTGGAAACTTATGTAATCACCGGCGAACGAGGAAGCGGTATAGTATGCCTCAATGGTCCTGCCGCGCGTAGAGTGCAACTCGGCGACGTGGTTATTATCTGCTCATATGCTTCTATGGATTTCGAAGAGGCCAAAAGCTTCAAGCCTTGGATAATTTTTCCGGACACCGCTACCAACAAACTTCAATCCTGAGATCTGAGTGAATAAACAACTGCTCCGAGTTATACAATATGTCTTTTTCTTGGGACTTGGTCTGGGACTGCTTTATTGGGCTTATAAAGACGTGAAGCTCGAGGAGATCACCATTAGCCTCGCCCACGCCAAATGGGCTTGGGTCATTACTTCGTTTGCTCTGGGATATGTGGCAATGATCATTCGGGGGTTGCGTTGGAACATTCTGCTCGAACCCATGGGATACAAAGTGAACAATTGGTCCGCCATCCACAGTGTAGCTTTCGGATATTGTATGAACAACGTGGTGCCGCGAAGTGGTGAATTGGCGCGTTGTGGCTTGCTCAATAGATCAGAAAAGGTTCCAGTAGATAAACTTTTCGCAACCGTAATACTCGAGCGCATTGTCGACCTGCTCTTGCTAGGCTTTTTTGTGGTACTGGTGTTTTTTACACACTCCACCGAAATCCGACAGTTGCTCAACAATATTTCGGATATAAAAAACACCGCTTCAGGAGAAGAATCGAACATAGGTCTCTACCTCGGCATTCTGGCCATTGTAGGTCTTATCGGAGCGTTTATCATTTTCAAATATTTCGCGCATCTCACTATCGTTCAAAAGGTGGTCAACTTCCTCAAGGGGATGGGACACGGCCTGAAGTCTATCTTCAAACTGCGCAGGAAGGGTTTGTTTTTTCTTCTCTCGCTGGGTATTTGGTTCACTTGGATTCTTATGGCTCAATGCATGATGTTTGCCTTAGAGGAAACACAGGAACTCGGGTTTCTAGACAGCATATTTTTTGTGGTGGCGGCGAGTTTCGGTATGTTGGTACCAACACCTGGAGGACTGGGTTCATACCATATCACCGCCAAATTGGGGCTTTTAGCGCTAGGGCGCACCGAAGCAATTGGTGTTGTTTATGGCACCATCACTTGGGCGGGAAAAACGGTTTTGGAAATAGTCATGGGTACCATTGGGTTTATTGTAGTGAGTAGACGGAGTAAACAAATTCCAAGATGATGCTTTCTCCGTTGATGAATAGAGACAATCTTTCGGTCTATATAAGCGAATGGAAAGGGAAAGGATTGAAGATTGTGTTTACCAATGGTGTGTTCGATATTCTCCACCTTGGCCATGTAGATTACTTGACAAAAGCCCGTGCATTGGGCGACGTTTTAATTGTTGGAGTTAATAACGATGAAAGTGTTCGTCGATTAAACAAAGCCCCCGAAAGGCCCATAAATCCTGAGTATGCCAGGGCCACACTTTTATCTGCTCTCAAATGTGTGGATGCCACAATTATTTTCGGTGAAGACACCCCCCTCGAGCTCATTCAAGACATCCTTCCCGACGTCCTTGTAAAAGGCGGTGACTATGATCCTCAAGAAACCGATGCACAATCCAAGCAGTACATGGTCGGTTCCGACATTGTTCGCGCTTCCGGCGGCAGGGTAGCGGCTATACCTCTTGTGGAGGGCTATTCGACCACGGGGATTTTAGCAAAGGGACAGACTAAGTTAGGCGATATTTGAAGTAGCTGGTTTGATGGTCGGCATTAATCAGTGGGCATTAATCAGTAGGCATGAACCATTAGGCATTAATCATTAACCATTAGGCATTAACTAGTAAGCATTAACCAGTATGCATTAACCAGTATGCATTAGCCATTGGACATTAATCAGTAAGCTAGAGCCTGTAACCAGCTCTCCTCAGTTCCAAACTCCCGGCATCCAGCAGTCCACCCCAGTCCCGTAGGGACGGCATCTTACTACATATCCAATCCTTATCTGATCACGGAAATATGCCCTTTCTGCAAGAGCTCCTCAGAGAGCGCTCCTTGGGCATCTTTTAAGCGATAGCTTACTCGATAAGAATACACTTCATTTTGTACATATTGATCCCCATCACGACGTTGACCTAACCACGGAACAGTAGGGTCCTGTGACGTAAATATCTGTTCGCCCCAACGGTTGTATATCTCAACGTTAAATCGCTCTATATTTTCGCCATATACGAACCAAACATCATTGATGCCATCGCCATTTGGAGTAAAGGAATTCGGTATGTAGATGGAGCCATCACAAGACTCGCCAACTGTAACATAGAACTCATCGATACACCCAAAGCCCGAAGATACTTCTACAGAATATAGTCCCGGAGACATTGCATTCAAGGTTTGAAAGACTTCGCCATTATTCCAGAGATATGTACTTCCATCATTACCTGCGTCGAGGGTAATAAAATATGGGGGAAAACCGAAACAAATCAGTGTGTCGCTCGCCATTTCATTTACCGGAAGTGGATTAAAAATTATCGAAATTTCATCCGAGCTAAAGCAATAACCGTTGTCAACGGTAACTGAGTATAGATCGCTACTCATGACCGTAACTTCCTCAGTTGTTTCGCCTGTTGACCAAAGGAAATTCATGCCGGCATTGCTCGCATCGAGT
This sequence comes from Flavobacteriales bacterium, assembly GCA_034439875.1. Taxonomy (GTDB): domain Bacteria; phylum Bacteroidota; class Bacteroidia; order Flavobacteriales_D; family Sanyastnellaceae; genus JAWXBG01. The sequence continues at coordinate 16,789 of JAWXBG010000033.1, read as the reverse complement.
GTCACCATTTCACCTTGACAATAAGCGTCGTCGAGGCCAAGACCAACTACAGGGTATGCATAAAGAGTAAGCAAAACTTCATCTTCAGAATAACATCCTCCTGGACTTGTCACTTCCACAGTAAAGAGACCACCCTCATTGACGATAATATCCGGAGTGCTTTCCCCATTGCTCCATGCAATGGTGTAGTCAGCGGGCCAACCAGTGTTAAGGGTAACGAACTGATCTTCGCAGAATCCGAGATCAGGACCCAGATCCGTTGTTTCCACGAGCAGCACCACATGTGCGGTATCGATTGCCTGACAGCCAGCGGCATCAGTAGCTGTAATGATCAGGTCGGCTGATGTGTTTTCTGTCATTATTGTCACAGGTAGATTATTAACTGTAACCAAGTTTGCCGGAGACCAAGACCAAGAAAGTTGGGCGTTGGTGCTTGCCGTGGCAGTTAACTCTAAGCCGTCGGTGATACAAAGGGCAATGTCTTGAGGATCTACCGTAACCGTAAACACTTGCAATACTGAAATGGCTACAGCATCGGTTAGTTGACAGCCGGAATCTTCGTGTATTGCTACCACAGTGTAGGTTGTATTCACTAAAGGTTGAGCATCCGTAATAGCGGCATTCGGATCTGTAACGCCAACAACGGGGCTCCATTCGAAAGTAATTCCACTATTATTTCCACCCATATCCGCTACAAGTTCTATGACTTCGCCGGCGCAGATAGATTGATCACTAGCACTTACCGAAAGATCGAGTAATGTGCTTACAGAGATCTGCACTTCGCCAGTTTGGCTACAACCCTGATCGGAATTAACTACCACGCTATAGGTGGTAGTGGATGTTGGAGATACAGTAGGGTTCTGGCTGTATAAACCACTAATATTTGTATTCGGCGACCAGAGCCAAGTATAGTTACCAGCTATGGATGGGTCGGCGTAGATTTGAATTCCCTGCACATCACAAAGTCCTGTGTCGGGCATCATTTCAAGATCGAAGGGTTGACCAACATCTACAAATACTGAGTCAGAATAAGAACAACCACTCAGGGGATCCAGGGTTTCAACAAAATACCAGGTCGAAACAATCGGGCTGGCAGTTGGATTAGCAATATCGTCGGCCGTCAGTCCAGCACTGGGTGTCCAAGAGAAGTCAAAAGGAGTTGGATCATTGACACCGATATATACGTTGTCAATTACCCAGTTGTCTTGACCTGCGGCGTAGGTCCCTATTTGTTCCCAACGGAATAATGTATTAGCCGTTTCAGCCCCTGCTGGAGCGGAGATAGACAAGCTCGTGAAATTGGAATAGGCGGCTTCGAAGAATGTTTGAATTGGAGTCCAGTTTGCGCCACCATTAGTAGAATAAGAGAGTACGATGTTATCTCCCGGCTCGGCATTGTCGCATGGAGCAACACCATTAGCTACTTTTAGGGTAAAGTTAATGGTGCCACCGTCGGAGATATCAATTGCATTTGTGGTAGCTCTGCGTGGCGCCGGTCCATTGAAATAAAGTCCGTTTCCATCTACCGAACCACAGTTAGCACTCGCTTCACCGTTATCAATAGAATTCCATACGCCCCATGAAATGCCAGGATCGAAGTTGTCCGACATAATTTCAGTTTGAATATCGGTTTCTAGTTCAACTTCACCACCGAGGCAAAATTGACTTTCTTCAGGCGTCACTTCAAACAACGTAATGATACCATCAATCACTTCTATTGTTATATCGGCAGTGTTGGTTGCACATTCTGTCGGAGTTGTAACTGTTACCGTATAGGTTGTAGTTTCGATGGGTGTTGCCACCGGGTTGGAAATATAGGGATCGCTTAAGCCTGCTGTTGGCGACCAACTATAGAAGTATACTGCATTCGAAGGCAGGGCATTGGCTTCGAGTTGCACACTTTGATATTGACAGATCTGTGTGGCACTTTGCGAGATATTGATCACAGGGGGAGTCGGAACCTCTACGCTAAAATAAAATTCTTCTTCACAACCCGAAACGTAATCGTTTCCCACACCCACATAAATTCCATTTTCGATGGGAGGGTCTATTATGTATTGATACCCGAGTGCAATGGTGTCTCCAGGAACAGTGTAATTATACCAATATGGGTCGTAATAATTTTGACTTATTTCGAGGATTACTTGATCATTTGTACAAATGGCATCATCGATAATAATTGGTGGTACAGGACTAAATGAACCTACAGAGTATGCATAACTTTCTGCTCCACCCGAACCATATACATAGGCTGTAACGCCTTCACCTGGAGCATCGAGAGTATGGCTGCCTGCAGTTAATGTTATGGTAGCATAAACGTGATCGGTACAACTTGGAAAGTCAAGGAAGGTGTTCGGATCTATCACAACGCCATCAAGCGTGACGTTGCCAAGGTCGTCTGCTTCGATAATAACGGTTAGGTTATGTGAAGTGATAACGGTTGACACAACAGTGGCGAAGGTGATATTATCAATCTTTTGATTTGCGTCGTTTAATATGAGCATTGCAGGGTCGCCATTGCCTGCACAGGTCACTCCCTCCATGTATTGAATAACGGCAATTCCTTGATCGGCTATGACACAATGTGCACCGGTTACAGAGTTGAACTCGTTCCATTGGCCTGCATTTAAGGTTATCGCAGCACCACCATCAATACTTATAGAAGTATTATCGGAATAAGCAAGAACCCGGTAGGTGTATTGGGTAGCCCCTCCAAAAGGAGCAACGAAGAAGTCTGTCCCCCAAGTTTCTACAGGAAAGTTTTGTTCATAGATGTGATCGCAGGCATAACAAGTCGAAGGAATATTGGTGCAATCAACCCCCGAAAAGACAGCAAAAGGTCGACAAGCCCCGTTATTTACGGTTCCCCTTACAATTGTTCCGGTAAAATCATCGGCCGAACCGGCAGCTCTTACCTGATACACCTCCCCTTCGTTTAATTGAACAACAAAAGGAACACCTGCTGCATTTCCACCCATTGTAGGGGCAGAAGGTATTATTTCTACTTCAGTGTCGTCTTCAGTAGCAACGATCAAGAATTCAGAGTTGTAGGAGTATCCGCTCAATCCGTAGTATGAAGCCACCATGTATTCGGTTCCCAGGGTTTGGGTTGGAAGTACTTTTGTTCCATCGGCAGTATATCCATTGAAGTTTATGGCAAAAACGGCTACAGTGTCTTCGGTTTCTATAAGAATCCCTCGTCCTTCGATTATTTGATTTGAAAAGACTTCAGCTATTGCATTGTCAAGAGTAAGCGTTGTAGTAACGTTGGCAACCACATTGAATGACTGCGAATAGCCTTGACCAGGAATAGAGATGGTTCCGCTTGTGTTTTGATTAGAAACCACGAATACATCGAGAGATTCTTGAAATTCCTCTACCTCGTAGTTTTTCATAAAACCAAACCAAAACTCTTTACCCTTGGTGGGAGTAACGCTTTGAGCAAAAGAAATTCCGGAGCAGCAAAGTGCTAGCCAGAACAGTGTAATCGACTTCATATTTTGGGTAAGGTTGGCATTCATAAGGTCAAATATATTCGCAATTCAGAATATATAGACCTCAGGAATGACTAAGCGGTTGCATACGAGACAAAACTTCGTAAAGTTACCATTCTAAAACTATTTCCCAATTGGCTCTTACTTGGATTTTATCGGGGTACACAGAAATGGGTTCGCTTAAAGAAAGCGACTGATAATCAATAGGATCCCAAATCATATTTGTGCTGTCATCTCTAAAAACCCGAGCTGTGTAGTTGCCCGGTTTGAGATTTATTATGTTAAGTTTAAGATTTTCGTCCAAGATCGAGGAAAAGACTGTTTTACCATCGGCATCAGTCAGAATGAAGACATTGCCGATCATTTGAGTCTCTTTAAAATTCCAAGTGAGACTTCCAAAATCGGCCTTTTTATTGAACTGTACATTATAAACCAAGCTGTCATTTGTGCTTTTATCTTGAGCGAAAACTCCTCCAGAAGCAAAAATCAACTTATAGGACACGTTTTCTTGCCAATCGTAGAATACGGAAATCTTGTTGGAATCTGCATGGAGAGTAATCTCAGGATCAGTGCGAATAGAATCTACTAACATCACCATGTTGTCTTGAAGAATGTCGGCGATTTTTTGTCGTGAAAAAAGCTCGAATTTTTGGTCGTAGTTAATTTTACTTTCAATCGGAAGAAGATCTGCAAAGGGAGCATTATTTCTCGCAAAGAATAGCAGGTCTAAACTGTCGTTTTCCATTTCGGGATACTCCACAAACGCCATTAACTCTTTGCCGACAGGTTTGCCTTCAATCCAATGATAAACAGTATCGCTATTTTCTTTTCGCAGTTGAATTACCTTAAGCTCTGGATCTGCCATGCGCACTTCGGGCAAATCGAACCAAATAGGCCAGGTGAAGGCAAAGAATCCTGAAGAGTCGGTGTAAACGTCATTAATAAGAAGCGGCAAGGGTTTCGGAGTGCTCGCTTCAAATTTTAAATTCTTACTTGTAGAATCAATCGGATTCAAAGTTTCGTATTGAAAGGCGAGCTTTTCCCCCGCATCGAAGGCGAAATTATTGTTGAGGTCTTCGAGTAATTCAATTCTGTATTCACCGCTTTTGAGAAACGGAATCACAAAGGCGCCGCTTGCATCCGTTTTGCTGAAGTAAAGAGGCTTTTGACCAATGCTGTCTCGTCTAATAGCAGCGTCGAACAGCATAGCCTTCATTCCTTTTACGGGCAATCCCGTCCAGGCTTCTATCACTGACCCCGAAACCTGGAGTGAGTCGATTGCCGTTCCGGTAGAAAGTACATATGCAAATTCTGTGAGCATATTTGCTTCATTAACATCTGAGATACCATCTCCAAATTGAAAAACGTACGTAGTGCTTGCCTTAAGCTCTTCGGGTATAGTTAATATAATTGATTTCCCCTTGATATTAAGCCTTGGAGTTTTAGTTAGAGGGGGCGATATAATTAGATTCTGCAAGAGGCTTCCTGCTTGCACATATTCATCGAAAGTGAGGGTTATCGTATTCCCGCTGAAGTTTGTGGATTGGTTGGGCGGACTGGCTCGGATGACGATAGGCGGATTCAAATCTTTTTCGCCTCCGCTGATGCCGCGCACCTGAGCGCATGACCACAAGAGGCAAGCGATGGCCAGATTAAGGAATAAATCATGAAACCTAAGAGATCGGTTCATAGGTGTGCTAGTTGGCTAATGATAGAAGCAATTTCTTCCAAATATTTTTGGTCGGTTTGGTCGAAGTCATTTAGTTCGGAGCTGTCAACGTCGAGAACACCTATCACATTGTTTTCAATGTTAAAAATAGGAACTACAATTTCTGATTTGCTGAGCGAGCTACATGAAATATGCCCCGGAAATACATCCACATTGGGTACAATGATGGTATGGGCTTCTTTCCAGCTAGTGCCGCACACACCTTTTCCGAGGGCAATACGAGTGCATGCAACAGGACCTTGAAATGGACCCAAAACAAGTTGATCATTTTTTACAAAATAGCAACCTACCCAGTGAAACCCGAATGCAGAGTGTAATCCTGCCATTAGGTTTCCTGTATTGGCAACGAAATCAGTTTCGCCGGTTATGATAGAACGCAATTGAGGAATCAAGCTTTCATATTGCTCTGTGCGGTTAATTCCCGCAGGTATGTTTAAGTCTTCTGCCATATTATTGATTGTGCAAAAGTGCATCGTTTTTATTTTGAACCCAGAATCCGCATTGGGATTCGCGATGCAATAGATTTCTAATGCCGATTCTGGGTCGAGTAATGGCTCTATTTTTCATAAGGCCTCGCGCTGAACTTTTCGGGCATTCACTGGTTCTGAATTTTGGGAAAAACAGCATTTTAGATGTTCGCTCAAGTGTTAAATCCATGATTGAGGTAGACCCTTAAGTCCCCGACAAAGGTCATACCAAAGATCCTAGGTTGACATCTATATTTGCCGCAAATCTCTTGAGAAAAATAATTTATCAAACAATATGTCATCCGTAAATTTTGCCGCCCGCCACATTGGCCCTCGTCCAGCCCAGCTTCGCGAAATGCTCGACAGCATTGGTGTTTCATCGCTCGATGAGTTGATCGACAAGACTGTGCCATCAGCTATTCGTTTGAAGAAAGACTTGAATATTTCGGCCGCAATGACCGAAGACGAATATCTAGCCCGTGTTTGGCAATTAGGCAAGAAAAACAAGGTGAATAAAAGTTACCTCGGAATGGGTTATTACCCAACGGCAACTCCTACGGTAATTCTCAGAAACGTACTAGAAAATCCGGGATGGTACACTGCTTATACTCCTTATCAGGCGGAAATAGCGCAAGGAAGATTGGAGGCTTTGCTCAATTTCCAAACAGTGGCCTCAGATCTTACAGGCCTCCCTATAGCCAATGCTTCGCTGCTCGATGAGGGTACGTCTGCAGCGGAAGCCATGATTCTTTTGCTTCATAGTATGTCGAAAGAGAAAGAACAGTCGGGTGCAAACAAGTTTTTTGTAGATGAAAAGATTTTCCCACAAACCCTTGATGTTCTTCGCGGCCGGGCTTCACATCTGAAAGTTGAATTGGTTGTTGGAGATTTTTCTTCGGTTTCGTTTGATCAATCATTTTTCGGTGCTTTAGTGCAATATCCGGATGGCAATGATGAGATAAGAGACTATAAGTCGTTTGCCGATAAGGCGCATTCGGCCGGTGTGCACGTGGCTTGTGCTTCAGATCTAGCGGCTCTTACGCTTATTACACCTCCCGGCGAATGGGGGGCCGACATTTGTTTCGGCAATTCACAGCGATTTGGTGTGCCAATGGGTTATGGTGGACCGCATGCTGCATTTTTCTGCGCTAAAGAAGATTTCAAGCGCAATATGCCGGGAAGAATCATTGGCGTTTCTCGCGATCGTCATGGAAATCAGGCATACAGAATGTCTCTTCAAACCCGAGAGCAACACATTCGCAGAGAAAAGGCAACCTCGAATATTTGTACTGCTCAAGCTTTGTTGGCCGTTATGGCATCAATGTACGCCGTGTATCACGGTCCGGTTGGTTTGAAAACAATTTCAGGAAGAATTCATGAACGGGCTGTATCCCTTTCGAAGGCATTATATGTAAAGGGATTTGAGAACGTTAATAAAAATTACTTCGACACACTTCTGATAAAAGTAAGTGACGAAGCTGTAGTGAAAACACAGGCTGAAAAGGCCGGAATCAATTTCCGTTATTTCGGCAACGGTCATATTGGAATTGCGCTGCATGAAAGAACTTCAACCGCTGATTTGTCGGCCATCTATGAAGTGATTACGGGCGAATCCAAAAACTTCGAGTCTACCTCAACAAGCAGAGAAGGTTTAAAAGGTTTTGAGCGCTCGAGCGACTTTTTGACGCATCCGGTGTTCAATAGTCATCACAGCGAAACGGAAATGCTTCGTTACATGAAAAGACTCGAGAACAAAGATTTGTCTTTGGCACATGCCATGATTCCATTGGGCTCATGCACTATGAAGTTGAATGCTACCAGTGAAATGATTCCTGTTTCTTGGCCTGATTTCGCCGATATGCATCCATTTGCCCCAATAGATCAAGCCGCCGGATATCAAGAAATGCTCGAAGAGCTCAATAAAGATTTGTGTGAGTGCACGGGCTTTGCGGGTATGTCATTGCAGCCCAATAGCGGTGCTCAAGGCGAGTTGACGGGATTGCTTGTGATCATGGCTTATCATGCAAGTCGTGGAGATCATCATAGAAACATCTGTCTTATTCCTTCGTCCGCTCACGGAACCAATCCGGCCTCAGCTGTAATGGCCGGTCTTGAGGTGGTAGTGGTTAAATGCGATGAGCAAGGAAATGTGGATATAACGGATCTGCGCACCAGAGCAGATCAATATAAGGATCGTTTAGCTGCATTAATGGTTACATATCCATCTACGCATGGAGTGTTTGAAGAGGGTATTCGCGAGATTACCGGCATTGTGCACGAAAGAGGTGGTCAGGTATATATGGATGGAGCTAATATGAATGCTCAAGTGGGCCTTACAAACCCGGGCAATATAGGAGCGGATGTTTGTCACCTGAATCTACATAAAACTTTTGCCATTCCGCATGGTGGCGGTGGCCCAGGCATGGGGCCTATCGGTGTAGCAGCTCATTTGGCCCCATTCCTTCCTGGAAGTCCTGTTATAGCCACAGGCGGCTCCCACGCTATACCCGCTGTAAGCAGCGCTCCATGGGGAAGTGCATTGATTTTGCTGATTTCTTATGGGTATATCAAAATGTTGGGGGCCGAAGGAGTAACGGATGCTACCAAGTATGCAATCCTCAATGCCAACTACATGAAATCGAAGTTGGAAGCGCATTATCCGATATTGTACACTGGAAGTAGTGGAACAGTAGCCCACGAAATGATACTAGATTGCCGCGACTTTAAGAAGGCGGGAATCGAGGTGGAGGATATCGCTAAGCGATTGATCGATTACAACTTCCACGCCCCTACAGTTTCCTTTCCTGTCGCCGGCACACTCATGATCGAACCAACCGAGAGCGAACCCAAATTCGAACTCGATCGCTTTTGTCAAGCAATGATCATTATTCGCAACGAGATAGCTGAGGTTGAGCAGGGATTGGTAGACAAACTCGACAACGTGCTCAAAATGGCTCCCCATACTTCTGGAGAGCTAACTGCTTCGGATTGGAAACATGCATACAGCCGAGAGAAGGCAGCGTATCCATCTGCCGATTTGAGGGAGAATAAGTTTTGGTCCACTGTAGCAAGGGTAGACAATGCTTTTGGGGATAGAAATTTGATCTGCACGTGCCCTCCAATTGAGCAATACATGACGGCCGAGGCTTGATTTGGTAGGGTAAGTTCGAATTTTAATGTACACTTGGAGTTCGCCGAAAGGGGGGTTCAGGACAGAAATATGCCAAAAGGCGTTAAAATATCCTTGATTATATTACTTTCGCGTCCTGTTTTTGAGATCATTTTGTCCCTAAAAATTAAATAAACATGAAGAAAATCTACTTATTACTAGTTGGTGCTGGTTTTGTTTTGAGCGGAATGGCTCAAGTGAAGCATGCCCCCAGTGCACTTGGAAAGAGTTATGGCAGCAGAGATGGTGTTGTAGCAACCCCTGTTGTTCCCGGATCTGCGGACCGCGTAACTATTTGGTCTGATGATTTTTCAGACTGCGGAGTTTGGGATATCGTAAATGCCAATGATGCGGGTTTCCCTGCCTTCATCGAGGACGTTAACTTTGAGTGTGGCATCAATCCCCCATCAGGTCCAGCTTTGATTGATGAGATAGCCTCACCAACTTCAGCCAACGGGTATATGAGTGTTGACTCTGACCTTTTTGGTGGATCAACTGGAGGTGACTGGGTTGAGAATTGCTGGTTTCAGAATGTTGATGCAATTGACATCACAGGTTATGATTTTGTGAGCGTTCAGTTCTACAATCAATACCGTATGTGGGATGGTGGAGCAAGCGACGGAAACGAATATTGCCTACTTGAAATCTCTACTGACGGAGTTACTTGGCCGAGTCCTGAAACTTTTGAAGTAAGTGAGGCTCCAGCCGGTACTCGTTTTGAGCTTTGGCCTACTATGGAAACACAAGACCCTGTTGACAACCCAACTTTGAAAATCTTTGATATATCAAATGGTCTTCCAGATGGTGCTACTCAACTTTGGCTTCGTTTCCGTTGGAAAGGAACTTGGGGTTACGCTTGGATGGTTGACGATGTAGAAGTGTTCGAAACACCAGAAAGCGACCTTACTGTAGCTAATGTATACAATGGCGACTTCGTAGCTGACTACGAATATGCTAAAATCCCAACTACACAAGTGGGTGATTTGAACTTCGGAGCTATTCTTGCCAATTACGGGTATACACCGCAAAATGGAACAACAGTAGACTTTGAAATCAGCGGCCCTTCATCCTACAGTACCACTGCATCAGCCACACTTCCTGCAAGTTCATTAGATACACTTTGGACAGGCCCACAGGACATCGGAAATGCTGTAGGTACATATACTTTGACGGTTACTGTTCCTGCTGATGATCTGCCAGAGGGTGACTCTAGAGAAAAAGATTTTGAAATCACTCAAGATATATACGGCCACAACAACGAAGTGGATTTGGTGCAACGTGGTTTCGATCAAGATGACGAGATTGCAATTGGTTGTACATATTTCATGACTGCTGACGGTGAAGCAGGTGGTATTCAGGTTCTTTTTGGATCAAATACTGACGCTAATCAAGAAGTGAAAGCATACATCTATGAAATTGGTGAAGACATCCAAGACCTGAGTTACCTTGGAGAAAGTGATGACTTCCTTATCACCAACAGCATGATCAATACAGGTGAATATGTGATTATCCCATTCGACGGTTCAGTTGAAGTTATCGGTGGTTCAGGTTACGTTGTTGAGTTGCGCAAAGAAGAAAGCGGAGATCGCTTATACCTTCTTTCAAACGTGCTCGATGTTGACTTGGGCACTGTAAACTATGGTCCTTTCGGGGCTGGCGATGTAGTAAACTGGTTTGTGGGTTGGAATTGGAGCCCATCAGTTCAGTTGATCATGGATCCTTCAATCGCTGTTAACGAAACGGTAGCTGTTGGAAACATTGAACTTCTTCAGAATTCACCGAACCCAGCCACAACTCTTACAAACATCACTTACAACTTGACAGAAGCTTCTAACGTGACTCTTACAGTTCGCGATATGACTGGCCGTTCAGTGAAAGTGATCAATGAAGGGGTTAAAGCTCGTGGAAAGCAGACTATTTCATTGAATGTTGCTGACCTTAGTGCAGGTGTATACACATACACTTTAGCTGATGGCGTATCGAGCATCACAAATGAAATGATTGTTCGCTAAGACGTTCAAAAACGATAAAAAAGTTAAAAAGGCCTCTTTTGAGGCCTTTTTCTATAGAAGGTAGTAGGGTATAGGCGCTAGAAAGGAGTACCTTGGCCACGTCAAATACAATTATCAATAAGAATGAAAAAAATCTCTATTTTCTTTAGCACTCTGCTTCTAGCAAGCGGCGCATATGCGCAGTCGAAGGCTACATTAGGCACGGAGCACGAAAGTGCAACACGTGAGGCCTCAGCTTTCGAAATCAACGAGTCCAGATCGATGGGCGAACAAAATCTCTCCAAGCCTAAAATGCAACGTGGAACTGAATTCTTCTGTGAAGATTTCTCTAACGGATTTGATGGCAACAACCCAATTGGGGAATGGACATTTGAAGATAGCGGTGGAAATTCAATTTGGATGGTTGCTGACGCAAACAGCCCTGCAGGTGAATTCTCTACTAGCATCGCTGCCCTTACATCACCATCTGTTGCAAATGGATGGGTTGTCTTCGACTGTGACTTGTACAACACACCAATTTCAGACGGCGTAGAAGACGTCACAGGATTCCTTTATGCTCCTGAAATGGACATGAGTGGAATGAGCTCTGTAGTGGTTGAGTACTACCAGTATTTCCGTTACTGCTGCTTTCCGAGTTCACCTATTACCCTTGAAGTTTCTACAAACGACGGTGCAGATTGGACTGTATTCCCTGCTCACGGAAATTTTTTCCAGTCAGCGAACACACTTTCTGCAAACCCACTTTACACAACCGTTGATATATCATGTGCTGCTGCAGATGAGCCGAGCGTATTGATTCGTTGGGCATATAACTCTGAGGTTGCTGCCGGATACTCTCACTATTTCTGGGGATTGGATGACATTTGCATCTTCGAAAACGTTGTAGAAAACGACCTCGAAATAGCGCAAGTTACAAATGGCGATATCTTCAACATTTGGGAATACCGCATTACTCCACTAGAACAAGCCATTACAGTTGCTGATGGTGGTATGCTTGCCGGTGTTATATTCAGAAATAATGGGTTTGCCGATCAAACAAACGTTGAAATCACTGTAGACATTTTAGATGATGGGATGAACATAATTTCTACGCTTACTACTGCTCCATTTACAATGCCAGCGTTTGCGAACACACCGGAGTGTCCATCTTTCCTTTTGGATACATTGTTTATCCCAACAGGATGGGTTCCAGCAGTTCTTGGCACTTACTACGTGAGAGCCTCTATTGCCAGCGATGCAGTGGATGCCAATGCAGACAACGATATGAAAGAGCGCGAAATCGAATATACACTCGATGAATACGGTCATGATGGTCCTGCTGATTTTGATCTAGAAATTCGCCCCCGTGAAAACGATGATGATCCAGATCTTTTCGATCCAACAGGATACGGCAGCTTCTTTACTGTGCCAAATGATGGTTCTACAGCTTATGGGTTGACTGCGGTTTTCGGGGAAAACAGTGATCAGGGAACTGAATTTGTTGCGGCACTATTTGAAGTAGTGGAAGGACTTGATAACGATGATATCATTGCTGCCGATGAGTTCAATTATGATACTAACTGGTTTACCGGTGACCCTTACTACTTGCCGTTTGGCGATGAAATCGATCTTTCTACGACATCTACTTATTTCACAGGTGTTTTGAACGAAGTGGAAAGCGAAGGTGAGATTACTATTCTTGCGAATGCTGATACTGACAATGACAACTCTACCGGAGTATATGAAATCTCCGGTGCGGGTGACTTTGTATGGTTCTCTTCACAGACATGGACTCCAGGTATCCGTTTGATTCTTTCAAATAGAGTTGGTGTCGATGAATTAAACACCGACAACGGATTGGTATCTTTCCAGGTTAATCCAAATCCAGCTTCTATTATGGCGAACATCAACTTCACACTCAACACGAATAGTGTAGTGGCTTATGAGGTTCGTGATATGAGCGGAAAATTGGTAGAATTTAAAAACGTAGGTCGCTTCACAGAGGGCAACAGCAACATACAGTTGAATGTTAGCCAATATGCTGCAGGCAACTACAACGTGTCTCTGGTTCTCCAGGGCAAGCACTTTGTTACTCGTCAGATGAGCGTTGTGAAATAAACCTCTGATAATATTTTCGAAACCGCCTCGTGAAAACGGGGCGGTTTTTTTTGTGCCGCACGTGATGTAAACCCGGGTTTTGCTCTTGGAATTGTCGTGAAGTTCTGGGAGCCAAAAAAGGACGTGTGCTTTCGCAAGATTTTTATTTGAAAGCGCCTGTCATTGCAGACTTTCGGTGATGTAATAGATCCCAACTGCAAAATCTGGGTTAACCCTCGTCCTGGATTAATTCATTTTGAATTTGCTGAATCCGCTTGGCCATCGAAACTTTAAGCGATTCGAATAAATTTTTATAAGGCATTTCTTGACGTAGAGAGAAGTAGAATTTAATCTTTGGTTCAGTGCCACTTGGACGAGCGGTGACAACAGATCCATCTTCCAACACAAGTTGTATTACATTGCTTGCAGGTAAGTCAATGGCCGTAGATTCTCCTGTTTTAATATTGAAAGAAATTTGCTCTTTGTAATCCCGCTTAACGATCACTCCACTGTTTCCCAAAATGCTTGGCGGATTCTGCCTCAATCGCTGCATCATATCATCTATTTTCTTTTTGCCATCTAAACCCTTGTATGTAAGAGAGAGCAAATCTTCTTGATAATAACCGAATTTTTCATAAATCTCAAGTAGCATTCCAAAGACACCAATACCTCTGTTTTTGGCCCAGGCAGCCATTTCACAGAGGGCTACCGAAGAGATTACAGCGTCTTTGTCGCGCACAAAATCACCCACAAGGTATCCGTAACTTTCTTCGCCACCGCAAATGAATTTTTCATCTCCCTCTTTTTCTCCTATCACACCTGCAATGTATTTGAAGCCTGTTAAGGTGTCGTATATTTTTACCCCGAAGGACTGTGCTATTGTCGCAACCAATTCACTTGTCACAATAGTTTTTGCAACGAAATGATTGGGCTTTAGCTCTCCTTTTTGTCGAAGCATTTCCAATTGATGGTACACGAGAAGCGTCCCGCTCTGATTCCCATTCAACAACATCAAATCTCCAGAGGCGTCGCGAATGGCCAGTCCTACGCGATCTGCATCGGGATCGGTTCCCAACACAATTTCTGCTCCGGTAGCTATGGCAAGTTCGAGTGCCATATTAAGGGCTTCCTTTTCTTCGGGATTGGGAGAATGAACGGTTGGAAAATTACCATCAGGAATAGCTTGTTCACCCACTACTATCACCGATTTGAATCCACATTTTTCGAGTGCTTTCGGCACCAAAGTATTGCCGGAACCATGAATACCCGTGAAAACAATTTTCATGTCTTCAGCTTTTTTTATCTCTTCCGGACGGCGAATTATTTCACTTAATCTATTTAAGTAAACCTCATCTAATTCAATTCCTAATACATGTATGAGAGAAGTAGGCCCATCAAACAAAACCTCTCCGGGGCTTTGAATTTTTCTCACTTCTTCAATGATGCCAATATCGTGAGGGGGTAGGATCTGAGCTCCATCCGCCCAATAAACCTTGTATCCATTATACTCTTTCGGATTGTGTGATGCTGTGATTACAACGCCACCGCTGCATTTTAAATGGCGCACAGCAAAAGACAAGAGAGGAGTGGGGCGGAGTTCGCTGAAAATAAAAGTTTCAATTCCATTCGCTGCAAAAACACCTGCAGCGACATCGCAGAAATATTTACTTTGATTGCGCGAATCATATGCAATAGCCATTTTTATTGGCTGACCTGGCCGTTGCTGTTTTAAGTAGTTGGAAAGTCCTTGGCTTGCCATTCCTATAGTGTAGCGATTCACCATAGCGGTGCCTACACCCATTACACCTCTTAATCCACCCGTGCCGAACTCGAGATCGGAGGCAAAATTCTCGATCAATAACGAACTGTTCGTGCCAATCATTTCCTTTATCTCGGATTGCGTTTTTTCGTCAACCGCCGAGATAAGCCAATTTTCCGCCTTGTGTAATGCTTGTGAATGAAGGTCCATTTAAAAGTTTTTAATACAAGTTTTTGAAGCATTCATGAAGTGCATCTTTCCAATGAGGAAGTTCGATGCCAATATGCTTTTTCCATTTTTGCGTTGATAGTTTAGAGTAGGCGGGCCGTATAGCTTTTGTCGGGAATTCTGCAGTGCTCACGGGTATTAATTCCACCATAGGGTTTTTTAACGCGATGATTTCTTTGGTAAAGTCGTACCAACTCGCTTCGCCCTCCAAGGAGTAATGGTATAAGCCCAGCTCCGTTACTTGTTTGCTCACGTACTTTTCTATGAGCATAAGCGTGTGTGTTGCGAGCAATCGGGCATAAGTTGGAGTAGCAATTTGATCATTCACAACTCTGATTTCTTCTTTCTCGTTGCTCAAGCGAATCATGGTTTTAAAAAAGTTGTGTCCAAACGTGCTATACAACCAAGAAACCCGCAGAATGAAATAGTTTTGAGTATGTTCTTGTATCAACTTTTCGCCGAGCCATTTGCTTTCACCATAGACGCTTTTTGGCGATGCTTGGTCTAGCTCTGTATAAGGTGTTTTTGTGATGCCGTCAAATACATAGTCCGTAGAATAGTGGATCAACAGGCAATCTACTTCAGCACAAACTTCTGCAAGCCAGCCTACACTTGTTCCGTTGGCCAAAAGAGCCTCATCTCTTTCAGATTCGGCTCTTTCAACGTTGGTATAAGCGGCACAGTTGATCACCACATCTGGTTTGTGCTGGCGAATAAATTCTTTTGTTCGACTTTCAAGAGTGATGTCGAAGTCGATCCTTTCTAGGGCTAAAATGTTAAAACTGGGCCATTGAGCTGAAATCTTTTGAAACTCCATACCGAGCTGCCCGGCAGCGCCAGTCAATAAAATTCGTGTTTTTTCGTTGTTTTCGAAACCAATTTGCATAAGACAAAAGTACAGGCCATAATTTTGTTGGCACAATGCTTGGCAACCACAACATGTAGACAAAATTTAACTACCATGAAAAAAGTTTACATTTTAATAGCGCTCACCATAATCACATCGGCAGCCATAGCGCAGCGAACAGGCCGATCACCCTCTTTGGGATTTGGGGTGCAAGTAGTAGAGCCCAAAGGTCAATTTGCCGAGGAATTCGATGGGTATCCGGCCGGATTTTCGGGAACCTTTGCAGCTCCGATGGGAAACTCTCCATTTGAAATAGGTGTTTCTGTGTCCTGGAACAACATGGGATCTCAAAGAGAAGATGTAGATATCTACGTTTACACGGATGAAAACGGCATCGATATATATGAGCCGGGCGACATGAGTGTAAAGAGCAACAACAACAGGTATCTTCTTTTGGGCCGATTTAGGCCATTGGGCGGGGGGTTTCAACCATACGTTGAAGGTTTAACTGGTGTTGAGACCTATGTTACCAAAACGGATGTTTCTATCGACGACAACAGCTTTGAGGGAGTTTCAAATACTGATAGACAGCACTGGGATATGGCGTTATCTCTTGGTTGGGCAGCGGGATTGCGCATTAGAATGAGTCAATCTATTTTTCTCGAAGCGCGTTTTGAAAACTTGTGGAGTGGAAGGGCCACATTTGTATATAAAGACAGCATTATCATCAATAGCGACAATAGCCTTGAATTTGAAACCCGCGAATCGCGCACCGACAAGTGGACATATCAGTTGGGCCTAGCGTTTGAATTTTAAACCCAGAAGCCGCATTGGGATTCGCTATGAAGTGCTAAGCCGTACAGATAGTAAGTGCTCTCGCAAGATTTTTATACCGTTTATCCCGCATTACGGATCAGGGCAAATTTTGTAGAATGCGTGCGGGATTCTCAAATCTAAGCGATAGAATACTGCATTCATCGGCAAAATGAGGGTGCAATTTTTCTATGG
>JAWXBG010000032.1:0-5657 GCA_034439875.1 Flavobacteriales bacterium | reverse complement strand
TATCTGTAATAGGCCAATGCCGTTTCACTCCATTGGCCTATAACATCTACTCCAACGGCATTTACCACTTCATGCATATAAAATAGTTTAGGCTATTTTATATGCAGAATTGGTATAACTTGCGTTCAACTTTCAACGTTTAAAAGTCCATGAAAATGCGTGTACTGCTATTTGCAATCCTTTTGATTTCCTCGCTGAGTTCAGTGGCCGGTAAAATCTTGATTCCTATGGATGATAGTCAGGCGAATCACATGAAGTCCTATGGCATTGCCTTTTGGGTATTACAAAACAACATTGAAATTGAATGGCTCCTCAATTACAGAGGTGGTAGTTTTTTGGTAGATAATTATCCAGATATAACCAAAGAATGTACTATCCGTGGCGTGAGTTTTCAAGTGATTGCAGATATTCAAGCTCAACAGATCTACAATGAGATAAACGACCCTGAAGTAAATATGGAGCGGGTAAAGTTGGAAGTGGCACCAAAAATCGCCGTGTATACTCCTTCCGGAAAACAGCAGTGGGACGATGCTGTAACGCTTGTGCTTACTTACGCCGAGATACCGTATACGGAGGTTTACGACACAGAAGTAATCAATGGGGAGCTCCTTAAATATGATTGGTTGCACTTACACCACGAAGACTTTACTGGTCAATATGGCAAGTTCTATCGCAGTTTTAGAAACACAGCTTGGTATCAAGAAGATGTACGCCAACAAGAAACTACGGCTACAGCATTAGGTTTTTCAAAAGTGAGTGAAATGAAAAATCAAGTAGCAGTTACCATTCGAAATTTTGTTTTAGGTGGTGGATTCCTATTTACGATGTGCAGTGGGACCGATTCCTTTGATATTGCGCTCGCTGCTGAAGGAATAGACATTGTAGAAACCGTGTTCGATGGAGATCCAAGTGACCCACAATCGCAACTAAAACTAAGTTTCGACAATGGTTTGGCTTTTAAAGACTACAGGCTCGATAAAGATCCAATGGTGTATGAATTTTCGGATGTAGATGCTACAGAAGACCACAGCAAACTGGGCGAGACAAAAGACTTTTTCACGCTCTTCGATTTTTCTGCAAAATGGGATATTGTACCCACGATTTTAACCCAAAATCACACACAAGTCATTAAAGGTTTCATGGGTCAGACCACTTCTTTTCGCGGGCAATTTGTCAAAAGCAATGTTACCATAATGGGTGAGACAAAGTCCATTGGTGCTTTGAAATACATACATGGTGAGATAGGACAAGGTCAATGGACTTATTATGGAGGACACGATCCGGAAGATTATAGACACATGGTGGGAGATCCTCCAACAGATCTGAATCTTTATCCCAATTCTCCGGGATATCGACTTATCCTAAACAACATACTTTTTCCTGCTGCTCGAAGACAGCAGCAAAAGACTTAAATCAAAGGTATTCCAATGTTATCTCTTTGATTTTATCGCCCATTACAATTTTATCTACGGTTTGCATTCCCCCTACCACGTATCCTATTATTGTATAACGGCCTTCTAAATGTGGTGTGGGTAAATGAGTAATGAACCACTGACAACTTTCGGTATCCTTTCCTGCAGATGCCAGTCCAACAGCACCGGTAGAATATCGGTGTAAGCCGAATTCCGATCTAATTGTGTAATCAGTACCTCCAAATCCATCGCCTCTTGGGCAACCGGTTTGAATAACAAAATTGGGGACCACGCGATGAAAAAATTTTTGGTTGTAAAAACCCGAGTCAACCAATGCAATAAAATTGGACACAGAGCCGGGTGAGTTTTCAACGTCGAGTTCTATCACAATATCACCCTTGTTTGTAGATACACGCGCTCTTATTTTTTTGCCCAATGATTGAACATGACTCCAATTGATGGGATGATTGAATTCAAGTTTTTTCGGTTCAAATGTAGATCTGTCAATAGCTGAAATGGCCCGACTGACCTCATTGTACGTCTCAATTTCGCGGGGCAGAGAAAGTTTTGTCAAACTCAACTTCAGAAAATTTGGATCAGCAAAAGCTTGTTTAATGATAGAGCCATCCTCATAAATAAGCGCCGCTATAGAAGCTTGAACTCCGGGGTCTAGATTTTCAAAAGAAGCAGTGAGCCATTCGAAAAGTTGTGTAAGCTGAGCAATATCCATCTTATCTTTTGAATGAACATAAGAGGACAGGGCTTCTGCATAAGCAGTTTTGTAATAATTGAATTCAGATTTTTCAATTCCGGTAATTATTTCGGAGAGGACATCTTCATCCCCTTGATATGAGCCAAGAGCAGAGATAAAAAATACAGCCTCGTAGCCCGTTGTATTTGCAAGTTGCGATTTCATCCGCGTATATCCTTCGCCGTGGGCAACAGATTCGAGCAGTTTGAGCGATAAGGCATACAATTGCGCTCCGCGCCTTTCGCATTTGTTAGCAATTGCAGCAGCCTCTTCTTTTGTAACCCTATTGTTTAGTGTTTGAACAGCTATTTGGGCGAGTCCTTCGTTTTCGTCTTCTACAAAAGGTGATAGGTCAAGCGAGCTGATAGTGATGCATCTACCAACATTAATGAGAGCAGCCTGACGTATGCGAATATCTTCGGATCTACTGGAGGCGTATGCAAGGAGCGTTCTTTTGGCTTCGTCATTGCCTATTGCACCAATCATTGGAATCAGAAAAATTCTCACCTCGGCGCTTCGTTCGCTTTTTAGCCAGTTGAAAATATATTTTTCATTTTTCGCAAACCAGGATGGATCTCGATAGCGGGACATAGCTTGAGCGAGCGACATTTTGCCTTCTCCCAAAGCTGTTTGGAGTGCGAAGGGAATGCGTCCAACAATATTTTCGTCGAGTAGCCCACGATAATGCAACCAGTAAAGGGCCTGTCCCAATCCTCTTTGTTGAGCTTCAGTATTTGTGGGTAGGTCCATGAAAAAATTACGATACTCAGGAATTAGTTCTTTCTTCAGACCCTCTCCTTCGACCAATGAAATTGTTTTACCTAATGCTTCAAGAAGATTAACCTTTGTTTCAGAATCTTCTTCTCGTTTAAATGCCCAGAGTAAATTAGATGGATCGGTATGTGGATTTTGACCTAGCGCGTATGCAGCTTGTGACCTTACAAGAAGAGCGGGATCTTGCAGCATAACCAAGAGGGGAGAAACAACGACACTATCGGTAATACTAGCACAAACGTAAGCTGCTTCGAGTCTATACTTTGTGGTGTCGTGCTGCAGAAAAAGGATAAGACTGTCCGCCTCTCCCCTATCTGCGAGATCATGAATTTTTACAATTGTGGGATTTCCAAATTTATTTGTGGACTTCGATTTTTTATCCGAATCACAAGACCACATAAAAATGGTTGCAAGCAGAATAACGAACAAGGAAATTCTTTTTTTCATAACGAATGGTGCTTTAACAATTGAGCGCAGAGAAGACGATCAATTAAAATTTGATTGTTACTCTAGCAGTTGGTCGAATAGTTCTTGAACCTTCTTCAAATTCTCGCTCTTTTTTTGTTCGAATTTATGGATAGCAGACTGAGTGAAGAATAAATGTGACTTCATAAAGAAAAGATTGATTTCCACCCATTCCTTTTCAGAGTAAAATTGGTCAAGAACAAACTCCCATTCGCTTCTTAGAGCTGCGGCCTCAGCGAAGTATCTATCTGTTCCGAGATAATGCAGATCCGCATCCCTCATTATCTTTTCTTCTAGGTTTTGGGGAGAGCTCTCGTATTTGGTAGATAATATTAGAGCGTGCACATCCTCTTTTATGGATGAAGCCTCCTTCATTTCCTCACAAAACAGATCATATACAGAACAAGAGTTCGCCTCATGGTGGTTGTATTCAAAAGCGTAGCCAGTATCATGAAACAAACTTGCGATGCCAAGCAAAAGTATTTTATCGGCACCCATTCCTTCAGATTCCGCCAATTCAATTGTTTGACGGGTCACTTCCCGTGTATGTCCGATCGTGTGATAGCGGTATACACCCGGGATGCGCGTAACAATCCAGTTCTCTACGAACAATTCTGCCTTATTGTAAATGAATTCCAGGTTCATAAAAACACAAAGCACCGACGAATATGATCGAACGGTGCTACACAGCACAAATATAGTCCTCGTCGGCTCATGATACAGTTTTTTTAGGGAAAGAATATTAAACGCAGAATAGCCTAGTGCTTCATATCGACTTTCATATAGATATATGAAAGTTGATCAGTCACTTCGATAACTTCGAGTTGAATTTTACCGTCAATACGTTTCGCAACGGTAAGCAAACCGAGGCCGGCACCGCCTTTATAAGATAGATCTTCGTTGCAGAGCGTCTCGATAAACAGTTTTCTCAATTCTGCTTCACCCAGTGTATTTACCTCATCGACCTTTTGTTTAAGGTGAGAAGCATCAAACTTTGGAATAAGGTTTCCTGAGATAAGTTGGTATGTATCGTATGACCTAGAAACTATGGCAAATGCGTGCATATGGCCGGTGGAATCCTTGGAACCGTGCAATGAGACGTTTTGAAGAATTTCGATCAGGACCGTGCAGAAACGCTTCACGCTTTGTCTCTTATCCTTCGATTCCATTAATGCGCTTTCGATAAGCTGAAGGGTACTATCTACTTTGGCTTGATTAAAATCCCCTAGATGACTAAATACCAATGTCTCACCACTACTTGTTTGTAGCAACTTCTCCAGAATACCATGATAGATAGACTGAATTTGTTCCAGAATTTTGCCAGTAACTGTGGTCATCTCCTAAAGGGGTGGAAGATCAAATAAGTTCAAGCCTCAAAAATAGGTGATTTTCTACGAAAACAAGATTTAGACCTACAAATTGATAAAAATTGTAGTCTAAATTCCATTTTAAAGCAATATTCTTGGATTCCTATGAGGTAGTAAAGATGAGGTTTTGTAAACCTGTTCAACTTGAAAAAAGTCTGGGAAATTGATTAATCCCGCATGGCGCATTGGAAGCATCTTTAGGCTAATGCGCTGCGGGATTCTCGAATCAACACGATGGAACAAAGTAATAGTTCGACCCATGAATTCCGAAAACTCCATCGCGTGATTCGGGCTAATTGTGCCAGTTCCGCCGTCGCCCACGAAAAATCCTCCAACATTTCCAGAGGAACAAAAATATCAAGATTCCAGAAAATTGATTTTTCAACAATGCATCCCTGTATAATACGAACAGTGAAATATTCTCTGTTGGATGCACAATGGTAAATGCCGCAGTGATTTTTGTTTAGTTCAAAGTAGTGAAACAAAACTGGACTATTAGATAAATCCAAACGGTATAAGACTTCAGATGGACAAGAAACTTTTCTAGGTTTGGGCTGAAGCCTGGTTGGAGAACAATTGTCCTAAATCCCACGGCTAGAGACATGGGCAATTGAAATTCTTCAAAATTCATGGCAACAGACATTCGCAATAACCATAGGCCATTATTCAAAAATGAGCCATTGTTCAAACCGAATTCCCTTGAGTAATCGTCCAATGATTTGAACTCAACATCTGTTGAATCAGCATAATCACTTGCCTATGGCTTCAGTTGTGGGATTTTGGTAAGCCATATTGTGAAGGAGTTGTGCATCAAGAACATCTTCTCTATATGTTCGGTTAAATCGCTCCATGATTCCATTTTGTGCTGGTTTGCCTGGTTGTATTCTG
>JAWXBG010000031.1:0-3737 GCA_034439875.1 Flavobacteriales bacterium | reverse complement strand
TGGTCGAAATTTAAAAGAGGTTTTTAAACCCAGAATCCGCATTGGTATTCGCTATGAATTGGTATAAACCCCAAAGATAGCAAGTGCTCTCGTCAGATTCTTATTTGATGGTGTATATTCATACATCCAGAATAAAAATCGAAAAAGTGCCTGATATCACAGGGTGTTAGCGCTGCAATAGATTTCCAATGCGGATTCTGAGTTACATATACAATTCTGAAATTAGAACTGGGCGCTCCCCGCAATGTATTTCAAGTAGCAGCATTGTCTCAGATTAATATTGTACTTTAGACTTTTATAATTCAACCACATGAGGCAAATAACGTTGTACTTGATCCTATTTCTATTAGCAAAATCCGAGTCGAATCTCACTGCGCAAAACTGCAATCCACCATTGAATCCTGTATTAACCATTAACGTGTATGATTACTTTTCATTGCTCGAATGGAGTTACGTTCCTTCCTCATGCGCTTTTCTGTTTTTTGAAATAGAATACTCTTACAACCCTTTTACACCCGGTCAAGGAGAGGGAACTCTCATATCCGGAGTTTTGTATTCACCTTACTATATGCCTGATTATAATACTCAATTTGCATGGGTTCGCACTGTTTGTGATTGTGAGCCCGAAGGAGGTGATGGGAATCCTGACTCGAACAGCTCTTGGGTGCCTGTCTCCACATTTTTCACCAGCCCTCCTTCGTATCCTGATGAAGGGATAGCTTGTGCCTATTCCCTAAATGAGCCCGTTCAATTCGCTTTTGCTTGTGGAAGTGGTGGAATAGATCTTTGGTTCAACAGTGTTTATGAATACATGGGCATTCAAAATGTACCCTGCACAGGCGAAGATGAATATGTCCTATGGAGGCACTTTACAGCGCCAATTGGTGGAACAGTAGAGATATCTATGTATGAATTATATGGACAAACAACCAATTTTGGAATGATGATATATCAAGAATCCTGCTCAGTGGACTTGGTTGAATGTGTTCCATCATTCAGTTCTTCTGAATTGATTTTAGTGGAAAATTTAATTCCGGGGGAAGTGTACTTCATTGGTTTGTGGAATAGCAATTACTATTATTACCCTGAAACAGGCACTCTCAATGCCCTCAATGTCTGTATACCTGAGCTTCCTTGTTATTATCCGACAAGTTTAACGGCGAGTCAAATTACTAACAGCTCTACACAAATTAGTTGGAGTGCGAATACTGCCAATAATTGGATGATAGAATATGGACCCGATAATTTTATGCCCGGTGAAGGCATTGTAATTGATAATATTAGTTCACCACCGTACGTACTCACCAACCTTTCGCCCGAAACATCATACGATGTATACGTTACTGCAACCTGCGGTGACAATGGAAACAGTTCGACCTCCGGACCCTTAGGTTTTACAACACAGCCTCCCATGTGGTTTACCGAGAGCATCCCGAGTGATTTCGGATTCTGTTGTGACAATTTATCAACGATTCCAGAAGATATAAGCGTTTTTGCCTATTGCGATTCCGTTTACTTTAGCTTTGAAGATACTAGTATTGGTCAAGAGTGCGATTACACTTTATTGAGAACCATTACGGCACATGACACTTGCGGAAACAGTTTGACCTATTCATTCGAATTTAATGTATATGACAATCAGATACCAGGAGGTTGTGATGAAGAATTTTTCATTCCGAACAACGTATCAGGTAAAGCGGTTGCTACGACCGGATTGTGGGCAGTTATGGAAAATGGAAACAGTGATATGATCTATAAACTTGTTGAAGAAGAATGGGTTTTCCATAGCAATATTGATCTGGGCAACAGTCTCTACAACACGCTCGCTATGTATGATGATGTGATTCTTTCGTCAAACAGAATATTCAGACTGTCGGATGACGTTTGGACCTTCGAAGAAAATATAGTGTCAAGTTCAGGTGATGTGAGCGCAACCGCATCGACAATATATGGAAATACCATTGCCTTAGAAATGGGAAATCAAATATTTATTTTCGAATATGAAAACGAACAATGGACTGAGGTGGCTATATTCAATCACTCTTGCAGCTCAATAGATTTAGGAGAAAATGTATTGATAAGTGGAGGCAATTTTGGAGAATACATCGGACGCATTTACAAAAAGGAAGGCGGCATTTGGCAGTTGCAACAAGAGCTCAATGGGATAGAAGGTTCAGAAGGAAATGAAGTTGGCTATGATGTATCTATTGACGGAGCTCAAGCTGCCATTGGATATAGATATTTTGGTGGAATTAATACCTATACTTTCGATGGAGTTGAGTGGATTGGAGAAACATTCATTACTAATCCATATTTGTATACTACATCGGGATATTACAGTGCATTTGGAAGTGCTATAGACATAGAAGGAAACCTAATGGTAGCAGGAGACAACATGAACAAAGCGAATGGTAACTTCAGCGGATCAATTGTGGTATTTGAGCGAATCTGCGATGAATGGGTTCCGCAACGAAACATAGTTCCCGTTGATGGTGCTCCGACACAACGCTTTGGTGGATGTCTTGATTTGCATTCCTCGCGATTGGTAGTCGGCATTGACAACACATATTGGTTGGGCGGCTACACGTACTCCGGACAAGGTAAATACTGGTTTTATAATCACCTTGAGGTCGACCCAAATTCGATGAATATAGTTGCAGGAGCTGATATAACATTAAGCTGCAACGAAGAGATTCCTGCTCCAAACTACACTTTAGGAAATGGATGGTGCGGAGAAAACACTGTCACTATTGAAGAAGTAGGAAATGCTGATTGTGGGGAAAGCATAGTGAGGACTTACATTGTAGAAGATTTAGAAGGCAATTTCAGTTCAGACACCCAAGTAATACAGATTGTTGACATAGAATCTCCAATGATTTTGAGCGCTCCCGAAGACATGAATTTATCATGTGAAGAAGAATTTGAACAGATAGATCCGGAGTTTATCGACAACTGCACAATGGATTTAAATGTAAGTATAACTTTGGTGGTAACCGGAGATATAGATAATGAAGTCCATACCTATACCTGGACAGCAACGGATAACTGTGGAAACAGCACTTCCGTGAGTCAAAATGTCATCTTTTTCGACAACGAACCTCCATCAATTCAATGTCCTTCTGATATTACCATAGTATTGTTGGAAGGAGAAGAGTACATATCTATTCCGAATTGGACAGAAGAAGTAATTATAGCTGACAATTGCGATCCTGCGCCCTCTGTAAGCCAAATTCCCACAATGGGTGAAATGATCGAAGCCGGAGTACACATTATTACATTTCAAGGAATCGATATTATTGGCAATAACTCAACCTGTGAGAGTTCAGTAACGGTCAATCCCTTTGTACATATATCTTCACAAGATATCAAATGGCTAAGCATATATCCCAACCCTACAGATGAAATACTAATTATTGAAACAACTTCGACGGGCAGGACAAATATCGAATTAATTGATTTATCAGGGAAAATTGTATTTTCAAGATTTGAATCATCTGCAAAATCTGTCATTGATGTTAGTCGATTTTCAGCGGGAGTTTATCAATTAGTAGTCACAAATGAAAAAGGACAACATAGAGAGAAGATTGTTGTGGAATAGAGTCATGACATCCATCTTTTAGGGAACCACTAAAATGTAAAAAGATAAGCTGACCGCCAGTTTGCGCATCACACGGCTTGAAACATAAAGTGGCTCCCTGTGTCAAGCACAACAGATTTGTGCACGGTTGCACATTTTC
>JAWXBG010000030.1:0-5221 GCA_034439875.1 Flavobacteriales bacterium | reverse complement strand
TTTTTTTTGGCAATGCGCTGCAGCATCTTGCGTGCACGAAATGGTCAATGCCTTTATAGCAGCTGTTGTCTAGGCTGAGCCGAGATTAGAGATACATAAACCCAAATCAAGCGATAGAAAAATTGCACCCTCATTTTGCCGATGAATGCATTATTCTATCGCTTAGATTTGAGAATCCCGCACGCATTCTACAAAAATTGCCCAAATGCGCAATGCGGGATAAACGGTATAAAAATCTGGCGAGAGCACTTGCTATCTTTGGGGTTTATACCAATTCATAGCGAATCCCAATGCGGATTCTGGGTTTAATTTCAATCCACTGAAGTTGGGATACCTGAAAACGCGGATGAATTTCGCCGTTTCATGGGCTAAGAGAGCATCAGCGCACAGGCTGTTTGGTGCGTTGTTTCATCCACGAGTATAGCTGTCCCAGTATCTCGATGCTCTTCGAATGGATCGAACGAAATGGGAGTTTGAGTTTTTATATGCAGTTTCACGAGGTCATTTAGTGTGGCTTGTTCGGGTTGTGGCATTCTGTCTAATGTTGCCACATCGAGGCGGTATTCTATTTCCTGCACAATGCATCTCACAAGTTTGCTTTGATGCTGCAAAAGAAATCGGGTTCCGGCACGAAGCGGTTTTTCGGACATCCAGCATCCCAAAGCAGTGAACTCATTTGTGAGATTTGGCATATTGCCGGATGCAAATAAGTCACCTCTTGATATATCAACGTCTTCATTAAGTTCGACGGTTACACAATGCGGCGCGTTAGAAGATTCCTTAGGAATTCCCCCGTGTATAATGGATTTGATCGTTACATGCACATCAAGTGGAAGGACACGGACCTTATCGCCAACAGATATTTTACCAGACATTATTTTTCCCGCATATCCCCGGAAGTCTATATGATCTGCTGATTGCGGCCTAATAACTTGTTGGACCATCATTCTGAAGGGCAATGTTTCGGTGCTGATTGTTGGTGGGATGTCTTCTAATATTTTCAGAATGCTTGCTCCCAAGTACCAATCCATGTTGGGACTTTTGTCCACAATATTGTCTCCGGATAGTGCAGATATTGGAATGTAAGTCGGACGGCTCAGATTTAATTGCCCAGAAAGTTTGTTGTACTCTTCACAGATCTCGTTAAATCTGTTTTGGTCATATTCTACCAAATCCATTTTATTAATGGCCACAACGATATTTTTAATTCTAAGTAGAGATGCAATGATGCTATGCCTTCTGGTTTGCTCCGTTATTCCTGCTCTGGCATCTATAAGTACGATAATGGCGTCTGCTGTGCTTGCGCCTGTTATCATATTGCGCGTATACTGAACATGCCCTGGAGCATCGGCAATGATGAATTTTCTTTTCGCGGTGGAAAAATACTTGTATGCTACATCAATTGTAATTCCTTGTTCTCTTTCTGCGCGCAGCCCATCGGTCAGAAGAGCCAAATCAGGACCTTGAATTCCTTTTGTGCGTCCTCGCGCTTCTATAGCTTCCAACTGATCGGAAAGAATGCTCTTGCTGTCGTATAACAGGCGGCCAATGAGCGTGCTTTTGCCATCATCTACACTGCCAGAAGTAATAAATCTGAGTAAGTCCATTGTGTTTAAAAGTATCCGTTTTTCTTTCTGTCTTCCATCGCCGCTTCAGTTACCGTGTCGTCCATTCTGGTGGCCCCACGTTCGCTTATTCTTGTGGCTATTGTTTCTTCAATTACTTGGTCTACTGTATGGGCATCACTTTCAACTGCAGCAGTGCAAGTCATATCTCCAACAGTGCGATAACGTACAATTTTGTGTTCGACGGTATCATGTGATTCCCGTGTGACGAATTCACTGTTTGCTACCCACTTTCCTTGGTGTTCAATTACCTCGCGGGAATGCGCGAAGTAAAGTGAAGGGAGTTCTATTTCTTCATGTTTGATGTACTGCCAAACATCTAACTCTGTCCAATTGCTTATCGGAAAGACCCTTACATTTTCGCCCTTGCTAATTCTGCCATTGTATATGTTCCAAAGTTCAGGTCTTTGGAGTTTAGGATCCCATCCGCCAAATTCGTCGCGTACTGAAAAAATTCTTTCTTTGGCGCGGGCTTTTTCTTCATCGCGACGAGCACCTCCCAGGCAGGCGTCGAATTCGAACTCTGAAATAGTATCGAGCAATGTGTATGACTGAAGAGCGTTTCGTGAGGGAAATTTACCCGAGGGTTCTTTGAGTCCATGTCTTTTAATTGACTCCGTTACTTGGCGTACGATTAACGAAGCCCCTAGTTCTTTGGCGAGTTTGTCTCGGAAATGAAGAGCCTCAGGGAAATTATGACCAGTGTCTATATGAACGAGAGGAAAGGGAAATGTTCCCGGTGCGAATGCCTTTTTTGCAAGATGCACCATTACAATAGAGTCCTTGCCACCGCTAAATAGTAAAGCAGGTCTTTCGAATTGTGCCGAAACTTCTAGCATGATGTGTATGGACTCCGCTTCTAAGGACTGTAAATGAGAGAGACTTGTATTCATGATTTGTTGTGTGGTGAATTGTGATTGTGCAAGCCGCATTCTTTTTTTGAATTGTCTTCCCACCACCATCTTCCGGCGCGGATATCTTCTCCTTCTTTTATCGCTCGTGTGCAAGGCGCACAACCAATACTTACAAATCCACGATCATGCAATGGATTGTAGGGTATGTTGTGTGCATTGATGAATGTTTTTACTTCTTCATTGCTCCACAAAAGGAGAGGATGCACTTTTAGTATTTGGTTTTCAGTGTCGAATTCAGCATGGCTCATTTGATTTCTGTTTTGAGAATGCTCTGCCCGAATGCCTGTCAACCATACCCCTTTGTCTTTAATGGCCCTCTGCAACGGTTCTACTTTTCGAATATGGCAACATGTTTTTCGTAATTCAAGACTTTCATAAAATGCATTAGGTCCATGGCCTTCCACATAGTTTTCAAGGGCATGCGTTTTCGGATAGTAAACCTTTATGGCCCTCTTGTATTTCTGCAGTGTTGCTGACCAAGTTGAATAGGTTTCGGGGAAAAGTCTTCCCGTATCCAATGTGAAAACTTCAATAGGTAAGTTATTGTCGAATATGATGTGGGTAAGAATCTGGTCTTCTAAACTGAAACTAGTGGAGAAGGTTACGGGTTTTGGTTGAGCAGATACGACGTATTCTAATCCCGTTAAAACGCTGGTTTTATCTCCAAAAGTGGTATTGAGACTTGAAATAAAATGATCCATAAGAATGAAAAGTAAAAGGAAGAGATGAAATGGTAGGGGTGGGTGTGTGCTGAAGGATCAACAGCAACAACAACAGCAACAAGAGGTACTTGGCTCAATTAGAGTGAATTTGCTCGTTGTAAATTTCATGGGTGCAAAGAAAGTGATTTTTTCCGAGCGCAAGTCATAATTCGGGAATTTTTTTATTGAGAACATCCTTATCCGAGACATTCTGTGAATCTACTCCACCTTTCCTCGTTGAACTTTTCCCAGAATTGTTGGTTACCACGAAATGGCTTTTGAAGATAAGATCTGCGTGGTCTGTAAAAGACCTTTTTCATGGTAAAAAAAATGGAAAAGGGTCTGGGACGAAGTGAAGTACTGCAGCGATAGGTGTCGAATGAATAGGAACAGATTATGAATGTAGGAGTGGTTTTTCCCCATCAATTGTTCGAGAATAGTTCTTTAATTACGCAGTGTGACACTATATATTTGGTTGAAGAATTTCTTTTCTTTAGGCAGTATAAATTTCACAAGCAGAAGATTGCCTTTCACCGGGCAAGCATGAAGTTTTATGAAGACTATCTCCAATCAATGAATTTACGCGTGGTTTACATCGAAGCTTTCAATGACCTGGCGGACGTCCGAAATCTCATGGTGCATTTTAAATCGAATGACATTAGTTCGTTTGAATACATCGATACCACAGACTGTTGGTTGGAACTCAGAATTGCTGAGAACGCCGAACGAATTGGCCTGAAAGTGGAGAGAAATACATCTCCTCTATTTTTGAATTCAACGGAAGAGATCAAGTCGTATTTTGAAGGGAAAAAGAGAATGTTTCAAACTGATTTTTATAAATATCAGCGAAAAGTGAGAAATATTCTTGTTGATCCTGACAAGAAACCGATTGGTAACAAGTGGACTTTTGATGATGAAAACCGATTGAAGTACCCAAAGGGCAAACAAGTCCCTGAGGTAGACAGTATCGATATAAATCGATTTTATAGAGAGGCAATCGGGTATACCGAAGAATATTTTTCTTCAAATTATGGTGCACTGGATAGTGCCTGGATTTATCCTACTACATTTTCGGAGAGCAAGGTTTGGCTTGACGATTTTTTGACCAATAGATTTAGGGAGTTTGGAGCTTATGAAGATGCTATCCTGGCAGATGAGAATGTTTTGCACCATAGTGTACTCACGCCGATGATGAATGTTGGATTGTTGACTCCGCAAGAAGTGGTTGATAAAGCGGTGAGATACGCCGCGGTGAATGATGTTCCGCTGAACTCTACAGAAGGCTTCATCAGGCAGATTATTGGATGGAGAGAATTTGTAAGAGCAGTTTACCAATTGCACGGTACCGATGAACGAACGAAAAATTATTGGGGCTTCAAGAGGAAGATCCCGCAGTCATTTTGGACGGGAAATACCGGAATAGAACCCATTGACATTACGATAAGGAAGGTTTTAAAGACAGGCTATTGTCATCACATAGAACGCCTCATGGTGCTTGGAAACTTCATGTTGCTCTGCGAATTTGATCCTGACGAAGTGTATCGTTGGTTCATGGAAATGTTCATCGATTCTTATGATTGGGTGATGGTTCCAAATGTCTATGGAATGAGTCAATTTGCTGATGGAGGTTTGATGTCTACAAAACCTTACATCAGTGGCAGCAATTATTTGATGAAGATGAGTAACTACCAAAAGGGTGATTGGCAAGTTATCTGGGATAGTCTATTCTGGAGATTTATGCATGTTCATCGCGCATTCTTTATTCAAAATCCGCGCTTAGGAATGTTGGTTCGGAGTTTCGATGGAATGGCGCCGGTAAAACAGCAAGGTCTCATCAAATCAGCAGAGGAGTTCATACACTCGCTAGGTTAATCCCGCATTGCGCATTAGGGCAATTTTTGTAGAATGCGTGCGGGATTCTCAAATCTAAGCGATAGAATACTGCATTCATCGGCAAAATTAGGGTGCAATTTTTCTATCG
>JAWXBG010000029.1:0-4237 GCA_034439875.1 Flavobacteriales bacterium | reverse complement strand
GAAAGCCGAGGGACAGCGCAATATCGCCGGAAAATATACAGACTTCTTAGATATGTAGCGAGTTTCTTTTCCCGCATCCCCCTACCCCCTTCTCCCACGCGGGCAGCGGTTAGGGAAATAAAAAAGCGGCGATGGCAAGATACTTTTAAGGCAAGTACGAAGTCCTAAAATTTACGTGAGTATAATTAGCCTATAAGTGTATTTTGTTAATTGCTAAACCCATATTTCTGAAATATCATTTCTGACTATTATCGCACCGCAGGTCTGCATCGTACTTTTTGGAGCGCCTCCGTGTTAATCGCCAGTATCTATTTCCTTCTATTCTTTTTCCTAGTTGCAGCTATATATTATGCGCTTCCACAGCGGTACCGTTGGATTTGGCTTCTCATCAGCAGCTACCTTTTCTATATTTCTTGGAGTATTGCATATGCTTTTGTGTTGTTAATTATGACGGTAGTTTCTTATGTTATTGCCCGAATGATTATGATAAATGAAAACAGGAGTGTGAAACGGCATTATTTGCAGCTCGGAGTAATCCTGAGCTTTGGAATATTAGGTGTCTTTAAATATTCAAACTTCTTTCTTTCCTCTTTCAACGGTTTACTCAGTGTTTTGGGGGTACAAGCCAACACTTCGCTGACGAGTATCTTTTTTCCAATAGGTATCTCTTTCTTCACCTTGCAAATCATTGGCTACTTGATCGATGTTTACAACGAAACAACCGCTGCTGAACTTAATTTTGGCAAATATGCTCTATCTATAGCTTTCTTCCCAAAGCTGATTTCGGGACCTCTTGAACGAGTTGCATATTTACTGCCTGAGCTATCGAAGAAGGTCACTTTCAATTACGATAACTTTTCGAGTGGCATGATTCGGATTGGATGGGGATTCTGGAAAAAACTTGTTATTGCTGATCGCCTAGCTGCTGTAACGGATGCTGTTTTCTCAAACCCCTATTCCTTTTCAGGCAGCAATTTAGCTATTGCTGTATTGCTGTATTCACTTCAAATTTATGCTGATTTCTCTGCTTACTGCGACATCGTGATCGGGATGGCGCAAATACTGGGCATCAAACTGACCGAGAATTTCAATTACCCGTATTTTGCTACGAGTCCGATTGACTTCTGGCGGCGCTGGCACATCACCTTGAGTAACTGGCTTCGAGATTATCTTTTTTATCCGCTGAACTTTGCTTCACGTCGTAATCGCAGTCCTTGGGTACCCATTCGAAATATCATGCTGGTGTTCTTATTCAGCGGTTTGTGGCACGGCGCAAATTGGACTTTTATCATTTGGGGGGGATTGCATGGATTATATCAGTCGGTAGAATTGGCTTTGCAGCGACGAGCAAAAGCCAAGAAAATTAAACCAACGCCATCGCGCTGGAGAACGCCATTGGGCATTATCGTGACGTTTGGATTGGTGACATTCGCGTGGATTTTCTTCCGTGCCAACAACGTCGGAGATGCGTTTTACATCATCAAGACGATTCTTGTAATGGGAAATGTGCCATCAGAGACCGTTCTCTGGACATTCACAACGCCTTTTGAACGGATGGTCGTCATTGGACTGCTGCTCACATTCGTTTTGCTTGAGATCGCACAATATCGACTCAAAGTACCCGTGTGGGAGCAAATTCGAACCTCTCCCCTACCCATACGCTGGACTTTATCCTTGATACTGATTTACTCCGTGATTATCTTCGGATACTACGGTGCAAACAATCCAAGTGCCTTTATCTATACAGGGTTTTAGGACATGATGATTATTCAACTTACACAAATTATCAAAGGGGAGATTGAACCATATGTAGCGAAAAAATGGCTACACCGAAGCTTGAGTTTACTTATATTCCTGATTTGGCTTGTCCCGATTCCAGCGCTTATCGATTCCTTTGATGCCAATGACGTAGGATACATAATCTTTTTCGCCATTTGTCTCATTATCGCATTCGCCTTGATGTTCTTGGTTGTTCAATTGTGGCGAAGCTATGATGGTGTGCTGTCGTTGTGGCAAAACCAGCAGTGTTAATCACAGTCTTTGCATTTTCATGGGGGTCGCTTGCTATTTATGCTGTTCTTCTGGCAAGACGTCCGCTCGACCTTCTATGCATCTTCTATGTAGCAGCCTGTTTATTATCGCTAGCTTCAGCAATAGCTATTCCTCAGCCAAATCTTTCAAAGTCAGTGGCGTTTTTTATTTTGTTCTGGTTGCTATTTGTATTTATCCAAACCAGTTTATCTTTACGCAATCCTGCTGCATTTGACTTTTATCGCATTGAACCCTCCAGTTTAGATGTTGTATACATCGGAAATTCACATGTTGACGGTGTTGATTCGGGGATTATTGATAATATTTTAGGTATTAATAGTTACGCATTAGCTTATCAGGGCATTGATATGGGAGGAGTTTTTTACGCTGTTTCGCAGGCATTACAAAATCAGCACCCTAACATAATCGTTGTTGAAGCCTATCCCTTAAGAAAAAATTCCGTCCAAGGAAATGATTACAACTATGCGCTAGGTAGCCATTATGCGCTTCGTGGAATCCCCTTTTTTGAGTCGATACCAGATTTATTTCCACAAGCCTTATATTTGGACGCTTTATTCCCTTTGCTTTATTATCATTCACGATGGACTTTAGTTGATAACAGCAGCTTCTTTAATGAGATAGCTAAGAACTTTGTGTATGCCGCATTTGACACATTTCCGTCGAATATCCAGCGTGCATTTATATCACAACGCCAAATACTGCCTAACACGATCATCGATTATCAACTTATTACGAGCGCTGATCAGGAACGCTACCCATTAGGCAGTGATTCCACGGATCCTGTTTTGGACTCAAATGCTGGATTTCTAGAAAGATTACAAGATTTATGTGATAAAAATAATATCAGACTTATACTAGTAGATATCCCTACCTTGCTAGTAGCTTTACAAGAAACACCAGCAAATACTTCCACATCCCAAGTTGCGGCTGAAAACAATATACCCTACTTTAATTACAATAACATCTATGAGGAGGATTACTCACGTGTACATTTTTGGGACTTTGGACATTTAAATAATCTCGGTTCGGCTGTTATATCACTTCATGTTGCTGAGCTTCTCTCTGAACAGCTTGAGATTCCTATCAACGAAGAGGTAATGCAACAATATCAAAATATTCTCGTCAAAAACTTGCAGGTTGATGGACAAGGCAATCAAATTACTTATACTTTGAACCTAGTCGAAGGTGCTTTGTCCAACGCAGAATTTATTTGGCATGTAGTAGATCAAAACGGAAATGTATTTGCGGATATACCGTACTCCAATCAGAATTACGTGACTTTCACTCTGCCAGTCATAGGCCCTTACACTATTACTATGGGCGTACGCAACCAGATTCACCCAGAACTTCATTTTGAGGTTACATTGACTGAGCGCTATAATCCGGAAATAGATTTGCAACTACAGATGAATACTGCAACTCAGCAAATCATAAAGTTTGTAGTAGATAGCTGAGTTTTGGAGACACATTGGCGTCCTTTATAGAAGAACTTAACCAAGTATTTCGCGCAGTTTTTGATGATGACACTATCGAAATCTATCCCGAATTGGTTTCCTACCATGTTCCAGGATGGGATTCGTTTTCCTATGTAACACTCTTGATGTCAATAGAAGATCATTTCAGTATTGAATTTGAAGCACGTGAAGTTGCAAACCTTCCAAATGTGGGCGCGTTGATTACGCTTGTTGAAAAGAAGTTGGTTGCAAAGAAATAAAGATTTCGCCCCCAAATCCATATATTTTTACTAAACTGTATTATAATTATAGTATATCACTGTTCGAGTAAAAGATTGGGTCGCATCTACGTTAACACTTGGATGGGAGTTTGATAGAAGGAAAACGCAAAGGCCAAAACAAGTATATGCAGAGCAAAACGGACGACGCTGATACATCAGTGGGAAGTACGCAGAATTCCTTCAATATTAGAAGCGATCTGTTTCCCTCATCCCCCTACCCCTTCTCCCACGCGGGCGGCAGTTAGGGAACAAAATCAGGTAGAGGGAAACTGTGCAAATAGTTCGTCAGTGTTTTCGACCAAGCGATCATCAAGCGATTTGATGTTGTAGCCTATGTCGCGCAAGAAGTGTAGACATTGAGCATGGACTTCATGACCATGTGTCGCCAGAAAAATAAGGGGTTTATGGATTTTCAATGTTTGCATTGCGCCCTGCAAAACCATGTACTCT
>JAWXBG010000028.1:0-5769 GCA_034439875.1 Flavobacteriales bacterium | reverse complement strand
GGTGCAATTTTTCTATCGCTTGATTTGGGTTTATGTATCTGTAATATTCCAATTCCGTTTCACTCCATTGGCCTATAACAGCTACTTTGACGGCATTTAACACTTCATGCTTATAAAATAGTCCAAACTATTTTATAAGCAGAATTGGTATTATCCCGAATCACGCGATGGAGATATCTGAATTCAGAGGTCGAACTATTGCTTTGCTCCATCGTGTAGATTCGAGAATCCCGCAGCGCATTAACCTCAAGAAACTTCCAATGCGCAATGCGGGATTATTTGATGGTGTATATTCATACATCAAGTATAAAAATTGAGAAAGTGCTTGATATCATCGGGGGTTAGTGCTGCAAGAGATTTCCACTGCGGATTCTGGATTAGAGCCCACTAAAAAGCCCACAGCAGTTCCAATTAAAGCAATGGGCAATCATTGAACTGATAAACATGTGAGATCAAAGATTTCGAAGATTAGAGTAGGAACAAAAGTAGAATGAAATAGAGATAGATGTCGCTTCTGGTTCATATAATGGCTTACTTAATCCCGAAATTTTACCTACGTGCATAATGTATATGTGATGCTACAAATGTATTGTTGTCTGAGGTTTATGCACCCGTATTTGAGGTCCTTTGAATATGTCTGTTCAGCAAATGCATCAGCCAAAGGGCAACTAGCATTGAACCAATGACTACATAACCCAATATATCATAGCGCAGAAGAACTCCATTGTCTGCTTGTATCACTATCATTCCTGCGAGGGCAGACGCCACTCCACCAGACAGTTGTTGTATAGAGGAGTTGATGCTCATAAATGCACCGCGGTCCTGCGGTTCGGGTATAGCAGTGAGCAAGGCACTGGAAGTAATCATTCGTGCCGATATTCCTACGAAGAGCAAAACATTTAATGCGATTACAAGCCATAGGGGGGTAGTGTCCATTTGGGTGTAAATGGCTACGAGGGTAATGCTCACTACCGTACCAAAAATGAAGATGTTGAATTTCCCGGAACGGTCGCTCCATTTGCCAATAAGCGGTCCCATAGCGATGGAAAATAATCCCGTAATGAGGTATATAGTAGGAAGATCAGCTATGTCGATACCCATATTATTTGTAGTGAAGGCACTACCAAAGGGCATCAACATAAAACCACCCGTTGCAAGCAATACAGTAGCCAGAAAACCGCGGATGTAGTCTCTTTTGGAGAGCGTGCGGACAAGATGTACAAATGGATTGTGGTCCGATCTAATTTTTAGGTGTTCATTTATTGGCTTCAAATAGATATAGATAAAAACACCTACAATCGTAGCAAAAACAGCTATCATCCAAAACGGACTGTGCCATCCAAATTTGCTCGCTAAATACAAGCCTATAGGAATGCCAAGTATTTGACTTGCGGCAAATGCCATTTGAACAAAACCCATCACACGTCCTCTTTTCTGCATTGAGAATAAATCGGTGATAATGGCAAAACTGATTGATCCAATTACTCCTCCAAATAATCCGGTTACAATACGCGCAACTAAGAGAAGATGATAGTTTGGTGCCAATGCACAGAAAAATGTGCCTAGAATGAATCCCACATAAAAGAACATGAGTATTTTTTTTCGATCGAATCTGTCGGCGAAACCCGCCGCAAGCAACCCCGAAATCCCTGCACTGAATGCATATCCCGACACAACCATTCCGAACTGAGATGGTTTAATTTGAAGTTCTTCCATCACGATTACTCCCAATGGCGAGAGCACCATGAAATCCAAAATGATGGTAAACTGAAGTATAGCAAGTATCGCGATTACAAACTTTTGATATCCTGAAAAAGGCTCAGGTGTTTCTTTCATTTTTTTTGACGACATAATATGGGGCAATCCGTGATTTCGGTTGAGTTAGTGGTTTTTAGTGGTTCCTTGAATTCACTGCTTTCTATCGTTTCAAACACAGAATGACTTTTATAATCCCGTTTATGTATCTGTAATAATCTATTCCGTTTCACTTCAATGGTCTTTAAAAGATACTCTCACGGCATTTACCACGTCTTCCTGCAGCGCATTACCTAAATAGACTTCCAATGCGAATTCTGGGTTTAATAAGCAGAATTGGTAAAAGTTCTTCTGAGCATACGGCAAATATGCATTTAGGATAGGGAAGAATGAACAAATTAGAATTCTTTTACGCAGATTTTGCAGATGGAACGCTGAAAGGCTAAAAGGACGGGTGCTCTCAAAAGATTTCTATCCCGTTTAACGCATTGTATTAGATTGAAATTACCCCGTTTAGGTAAACGTAATGGTCAAATACAGTTCACTCCATTGGCTTATAGCAGTTACTCTCACGGTATGTAATACTTGATGCATGCATGATACTGCAGCGCATTATCCAAAAAAGACTTCTAATGCAGATTCTGGGTTTAAGCAGAATTGGTATGAATTGTTCTTTAGGGGGCCCTTTTGATCAAAGGAGTAATAGGAAAATGTAAAAAGGTTTTGTGCAAAAATCATACTTTCATATGATGGCCTCTAGAGAATGGGGAATGATCTTCGCAGAGGTTGTAATATTAACCCGAATCGCGCGATGGAGATACCGGAATTCATAGGTCGAACTATTACTTTGTTCAATCGTGTAGATTCGAGAATCCCGCAGGGCATGAACCTCAAGATGCTTCCAATGCGCAATGCGGGATTAATTCCTTTCCACAGAGCGTTATAATTGCAATCTATGGATGTGAAAGTCATATTGCGTATGGACTTATTGCGCTTAGGGATAGAAAAATCAGAATTAGAATGGGCTTTTGTGAGATGAGTTGTTTTACAATATTTCTTTGAAAGATTTTGCTTAAACTGAAAAATATTTACGCCCTTAACTTAACCAAATCAGGCCCCGGCAATGTCGGGGCTTTTGATTTTTAGGGTCACTCGTATCTGCTATCCAACATGGATCTAAGTAGCTAGACCTTTATTGAGTCTTTCTATTTGAAGTTTTCCCACAAACGTGCAAACAGCGTGGGTCCAATATCTGCTAAAATCTGGTCTACAGTTTTAGTTGTTTCCTTGAAGCGCCCACGGAGCATACCTCCCACAATAGACTTTCCATTGCGGTCAATGATTGTATAGTGAACCTTTATCCACTTTTCTTCCGGCGAATTCGCGAAAAAACCAGGAAGTGACAAGATGTCTACCTGATTGAGGAGTACATAATATTCATATCCATAAAATGCATTTAGATACGTCACCAATGAACTGTCCTCTATAGTTGCCTCTAAATAATTTGTACTTCCATCCAAATAATTTGACCCGGATTGCAAGCTGTCCGGTAGAGTCGCATCATCAGGATTGAGACTTATTATGAGTGAATGGAGAGGAAGCGCAGTATACCTCCTGCTCAAACATTGATATACTTTTTGTTCTGTTCTCTGCGCTATACTGTCCGCTTGACCTGTTAGTGTGAAAACGCTGATTGACTCTGAAGCGGCTTCTGATGCGGCATCACACAATCCGTAACGGAGTTTTGACTTAGCTTCAAATGGTGTTAATCCCGATGCCTCAGCTATTTCATCTGTGTGATCGCTCAGCAACATAATGTCCTCGTATGGAAGAACCATAATCCGTGTTTGGGCTGACAACGCAGTGCTAAGCCACAAAATGGAAAATAAGATAATGTAATTCTTGAACTGCATGTTTAATCCAAAGTAATTGCAAATAACTTGATTCATCAAGCGCCGCTATTCAAGAAATGAACCAAATTCATTTTAGCGGTTCCCTTAACACTTTGTGAGTGGCTATTTGGTGTATTATAATTTTCGGGTATCCAGCTCTATTCTTAGTGACTGCAATGTTCGCTATGCGCTGAAAATTAATCGGTTGCCAATCTTAGGAAGTCCATTCCATTGGCGTAGAGTAACAGTCCAAGAAGTAAAACCATTCCTACCATCTGCGCTCCTTCAAGAATTTTCTGACTCACCGCTTTTCCAGTTATGACTTCCCAAATGAGGAACATAACATGGCCGCCATCCAAGGCCGGAATTGGCAAAATGTTCATGAATGCCAATACCAAGGAAATGAAAGCAGTCTTTTCCCAAAACGCCCACCAGTTCCACTCGTTTGGAAATATTTTGGCAATGGTTATAAATCCACCCATCTGTTTGGCTCCTGCTTTGGAGAAAATAAATTTTAGTGATACAGCATAATCGGTAATGGTAGACCAAGCTTCTTTAAAACCTCCCGGTATGGCCTGAGCAAGCGTGTAGTGAAGCGTATCTACTCTAGGCAACTTGGTCCTATCCTGTTTAACACCGTATCCAATTGTGCCCTTTTTGCTAACCTCCAAGATTAGATTTTTGGTTTCTCCACCGCGCTTTACTTCTAAGTCGATATTGAAATTGCGGTGCAGACCGATAATTCTTTGTGTTTCCTGGTGGGTAGAAACGGGTATATTATTAATAGAAATAACGCTATCTCCTTTTTGCAAACCTGCTCTCATTGCCGGTGTATCTGCAAGCACGCTGTCTACCACATTGTCAATGTAAATGCGAGCTTGAAATGACATTTTTACTCCTTTCCTAACCAATTCATGATCGAGGCCCGCTGGTAAAGCGATGTCCATTTGCTTACCGTCTCTCTCTATCGTCACCTTCTGCACATCATTCAGCAGTAAAAGTTTATTTACAATGTTGAAATCCACGAGTTTTTCGCCATCTAATGCAAGGATTTTATCTCCGTCTTTAAATCCTATTTCCAACATATATGGATCACAGAAAACACCATGCTGCATTTTGTCAACTGGAATCACTTCTTGACCCCAGTGCCACAACACTAAACCGTAAATAAGAATTCCTAATATCACATTCACAGTTACACCACCTACCATAATGATAAGTCGTTGCCAAGCCGGCTTAGCTCTGAACTCCCACGGTTGAGGAGGCAAGGCCATCTGGTCCTTGTCCATGCTTTCGTCCACCATTCCTGAAATTTTTACATAACCTCCCAACGGAAGCCAGCCTATTCCATAAACAGTATCTCCAACTTTCTTTTTGACCAAAGAAAACCAAGGATCAAAGAAGAGATAGAATTTCTCTACTCTTGTTTTGAATAATTTCGCTGGTATGAAATGTCCTAATTCGTGGAGAACGATAAGGATAGAAAGACTAAGAAGTAACTGGAGGGCAAGAATCATGGTTTCAAATTACAGTTCGCGAAGGTAGGGAGAATGAAGATACCTGAATGCTACTTCAATTTGCCATATTTTACCAATTCTACCTATGAAATAGTCCATCCCGCTTTGCGTATTGGAAGTGTCTTGAGGGAAAAACGCAGCGGGAAGTAATCACTCGACCAATGAACTACGATATCTCCAGAGCATGATTCTGGGTTTAACCCAGAATCCGCATTGGGATTCGCTATGAAGTGCTAAACCCCAAAGATAGCAGGTGCTCTCGCCAGATTTTTATACCGTTTATCCCGCATTACGCATGAGGGCAATTTTTGTAGAATGCGTGAGGGATTCTCAAATCTAAGCGATAGAATACTGCATTCGATCGACAAAAATAGGGTGCAATTTTTCTATCGCTTGATTTGGGTTTATGTGTCTGTAATCTCTGCTCAGCCGACACAACAGCTACTATAACGGCATTTACCTCTTCATGAATGCGAGATGCTGCAGCGCATTGCCCAAGAAAAACATCCAATGCGCAATGCAGCATGGACTATTTATTGTGCAGAATTGGTATTATCCCGAATCACGCGATGGAGATATCGGAATTCATAGGTCGAACTATTACT
>JAWXBG010000027.1:0-16186 GCA_034439875.1 Flavobacteriales bacterium | reverse complement strand
CGATATTCTCGCTGACAATGGCGTTGTTCACGTGATTGATGCTGTGCTTGTTCCACAGGCAGATCTTCCAGCCACAGTGGTAGATATTATCGTGAATAGCCCTGATCACATGGTGCTAGAAACTGCAGTCATCGCTGCTAACCTAGCAGGTACATTATCAGGAGATGGTCCATTCACTGTATTTGCTCCAACTGATGACGCTTTCGCCGTATTGCCTGCAGGTACCATAGAAGCCCTTTTGTTAGATCCTCAAGGAGCTCTTGCTGATATTCTTCTTTACCACGTAGTAGGTGGTACAGCTCTTAGTACAGATCTTGAAGACAATCAAGTGATCGCCACTCTATTGGGTGAAGACGTTGTTGTATCAATCACCGGAGATGGCGTTTTCATCAATGACGCTCAAGTAATTGTTGCCGATATACTAGCTGAAAATGGAGTAGTGCATGTTATCGATGCAGTATTGCTACCGCCAGTATCGGTAGTGGAAAACAATCAGCCAGAATTGAACATTTTCCCTAATCCGGTAAATGAACAACTGAACATACGTTTGGATAATTTTAAAGGAAATGCCAGATATGATGTTTTCAATGTATTAGGCGAAATGGTAGATACAGGAATTGTAAATTCTCTTCTAGTGACTCTCTATGTAGACGATCTCGAAAACGGAATTTACAGTATTGTTATCTCAACAGATACTTACGCCGTTAAATCCCTCTTTGTTAAAAAATAGAAGGTTGGGGTAAGAGGGGTTAATTAAGAGGGCCGTTTGCTTATGCAGACGGCCCTTTTTGTTGCGATATAGCGGATTCATATAGATACCGAAAAAGTTTACTTTCCATCAAAAAGTCCCTTCATCTTATCCATCAATCCTCCTCCCCCATTTCCTGTAAATTGTGAGACAATATCCATGATATTATTATCTCCATCCATTTCAATCTTTTTCATAAGATCGCCTGCATCATTGGCTGTTCCTGTTTCCTTACTTGCAAAGTGATTCATAATTACCGGCAATACTTGTGCGGCTATTGCCCCCGCTTTGCCTTCGTCCAAGCCGAGTTTGTCCATCAATGAATGATCTACATTGTTGCTGGCTCCTTGTTTAATCGGATTGTTGTTGTCATTCGGATCATCATGTCCATTAAAGAGATTCATTAACCCGCCCAGATTTCCATTGCCAATCTGATTTTTAATGGGATCCATTATTCCCCCCTGAGCAGCATTGAAGACTTCGTCCTTTTGATTGTCATCAATACCCACATTATTTGTTATACCGTTTATGTATCTGTAATAGCCCAATTCCGTTCCACTTTATTGGTCTATAACAGCAACTCTCACGTCATTTACCACTTCATGCTTATAAAACAGTTCGGACTATTTAATAAGCAGAATTGATATTACTTGATCGCCAACTTGTTCTTTTGCGAATTGCATGATTTGGTCGAGCATAAGATTACATTTTTGTTTTTTTTTGCAAAAGTGTAAACTGCATGCGAATTCAATGCATTGAATTCAGACTACCCCCAAAGCATATCAACTCTCCAAAAGTTGGCTTACAATAATTTTATCAATCCGCGCTTGATCCATATCCACTACTTCAATCTGAAAATTCAGCCAGTTCAGTTTTTGACCAGCGACGGGCAATGTCCTTAGCTCATGAAGAATAAGTCCGCTAATGGTATTAAAAGGGTACTCTTGAATCATCTCTTCCATGTCATATTTTCTCAAAAAATCCGCCAATGGATATTGACCATCCACCAGCCATGATCCGTCTTCGCGAGCTACAAATTTGAATTCATCGGAATAGAACTCAGAAACATCACCGACAAGAGCCTCGAGTAAATCGTTCATCGTGACAACACCTTCCATTTGTCCAAATTCATCGATTACAATTCCGTAATGTATCCTACTTGTTTTAAACAATTGAAGAGTCTCGTATGCCGATATATTTTCAGAGATGTACTGCGGTTCCTTCACGTATTTCATTAGATCGAAATTTCGATCAGAAATATGTTTGAATAGATCCTTCAGCAAAACCACACCTATAATATGATCATTCTTAAAATCGTATATGGGATATACCGAATGCATCTCATCATTCACGAAGGCTCTTATTTGATCGACATTCAATTCAGGTCTCAACTGCACCACATCTTTTCGATGTGTCATTAAAGATGAAATCTTCCTATCTCCCAAGCTAAAGACCCTTTCCATAATATCCTGCTCAATCTCTTCAATTTCCCCACCAACTTTACCTTCTTGGATGATAGCCTTGATCTCCTCTTCCGTTACTTTAGAATCAGACGAAGGTTTTATTCGAAGCAACTTGAAGATCAAGTCTGTTGTGATGGTAAGCGACCACACAAATGGCGAGGTAATGGTGGTAAGAACTTTCATTGGTCGGGCCATTGCTTTGGAAATTCCTTCCGGATTGGTAAGCCCTAATCTTTTCGGAACCAATTCGCCCAAAACGAGGGTGAGAAAGGTAATGGCAACCACCACGAGCACTACCGCAGCAGTATTTGCATAAGGCGCCATTATAGGCCATGTATATAACCAAGCAGCCAAATCGTCGGTCATTTTTTCGCCGGAAAACACCCCTGTTAGAATTCCAATAAGGGTAATACCAATTTGAACAGTACTGAAAAATCGGTTCGGTGCATTGGCCGTTTCTAGAGCAATTTTCGCGTTTTTGTCCCCACGTTTTGCGGCAGTTTCCAATCTGCTTTTTCGAGCAGAAACCAATGCAATTTCGCTCATGGAAAACACGCCATTGAGTAGAACTAGGAATATAATGACTAGAAATTCCATGATAGAGATAGCTCGCCTATATTGCAGGATGGGTAAAGCTTCCCGCACATCAGCGAAGACAAAATTACAACCCATGGTAACACAAGTGCCTACTATTTTGAAATATTGTCAATGGAGTTTAGCGCCGTTTAGCTGTGTGAAATTCTTTTAAACCAAAAGGTTTGATTGAATATCAAAATAATAGCGTAATTTCGCGCGCTTTTAAATGGAGTGAAATGGTCACAACAATCCTCATGGAGATAATGTTGAAGGCTCAAAACAAAATGAGCAGCCTGCTGAATTTTGAAGTTAAAACAAGGACAGAAAGTCCGGAATGAATAGACAAGATGAAAAAGATCAATGATTATAGAAAACTTCTCGGCGTAGAGAAGAACACGGAGTTGAAAGAATTGAAGAGTATTTATCGGAATATGATGAAATCATATCACCCTGATAAATTCGTGGACGATCATGATCAAAAAATAGAAGCCGAAGAAAAAAGCAAAGAGATCATCGAAGCCTATCATTTTCTGGTGAGCATTTCTCGTGAGACTATAGAGCAAGGCAGTGAAGAGTTCAACAGCACCTTATCAAGTGCAGGAATGGTTGATTTTCACTTCGAGAAATCCATTCTGAAAGTCATCTACGACAATGGCAACACCTACGAGTTTTTCGGTGTTCCGCACAAGATATATACCAAGATGGTAAACTCTGAATCCTACGGAAGGTTTGTGAGAAGGCACATT
Organism: Flavobacteriales bacterium; assembly: GCA_034439875.1. Lineage (GTDB taxonomy): Bacteria > Bacteroidota > Bacteroidia > Flavobacteriales_D > Sanyastnellaceae > JAWXBG01. The sequence goes on along the minus strand of JAWXBG010000027.1, from coordinate 12,653 downwards.
TCTGAGACCTATCCATATCGGAATATCAGTAAGCGCGTTGCATTGGCGGAAGTGTAAGCACTCTTTTTTAAAAGAGTTTTTGAGTTGATTTATCCTTCGACAATGATTTTATATGGATACTAAAAGTGTTAGAATCTTCTGATGACCTTGCGAAAGCAAGCAAGAAGTCATAGTCGCCAAAATCACCAGCTTTTACTGCTTTGAGATATGCCGTTCGTGTTTCCCCTTCGTTTGACAAGTTGGCCGCTCCCCATGTGAATACAGGTTTTTTGTAAATTTTTTCGATAATAGTATCGGCCATTAACCTACTGTGCCTTCCGTTACTATTTGCAAAGCAATGAATGCTAACTATGTGATGCTTAAACCTCACGGCTATTTCATCGGGTATGTAGGTCTCCTTTTCGTGCCAATACATAAGATCATCTAACAGATGTCTCAACTCTGTAGGGATTTGCCATTTGTCAATGCCAATGTTCTTGTTGGTTTTACGAAACTCACCTGCCCAAGCCCACACTTCAGCATACTTGCGCTTATGTACCATCCGAACAAAATCTTCGCTGAAAACGGTGTCAGGTTTAAAGGATCGCCCCAATGTCCATTGCACGGCCTGCTCAATATTCTGCTGCTCAAACTCGTCCAACTCACCACGCGTTGCAATAATAGGAATGAGCAGCCCCTCTTTTCTTCTTGATCTATGGGAGCTTGCCCATCAATGTATTCCAAATCTAATCCCATAAAATTTTGGGCATTTCGTTTTTAATGGATGCTGTTCTTTCTTCAATAGCTTTTTGAATTCGCCTGGTTTTCAAGTTTCATAGTATTGGCTGTACGCTTTACAATTTCGGTGGCTAGTTCGACTGTTCGTTTCTCAATGTGAGCATCCAATGATCCAGCGTTGAGTACAAAACCATACACCAATTACATATCCATAACTCGGGCAATTTCACGGAGAGATTTGGTGCTAATTGAACCTTCCTTTTCCCGATTTTCGCTATTGAGTACATCCTGCTAAGAAACATTCAACTTGTTGCATAGACATGCCAACACCAGTTCGAATTGCTTTTATCCAACCGGTAGGTGGTATAGCCACGTGTATTAGTGTGGCAAAGCCCAATATTTTGTTGTTTAGCTGTTGCAGTTGCGGCGATTTCTTACCCATAAAGTAAAGCTATAGATTGACTTTCTCAGCACAACTGTAAAGCAATTACTTGACTTAGGCAAGCATATACTAAAGATATTGCTTTACTTTTAATCTGCCAGTGTAAAGCTATAATCCGTATTTCATCAACAATTTCAAATCCAATACACCTAAGGGGCCAATATATATCGATCAATTTCGAATGTGATCGAAATGGAATTTGGTTACTTTCCGATACAAAAAGTCGAAAAGATATGATTCAACAAATCATCGCTTCCGATCTGTCCGGTGATGCTTCCAAGGTGATGTAAGGCTTGACGAATATCTACCATTAATAGATCGTTGGTGAGTCCGTTTTCGATGCCTTGTAATGCGCAGTCGAGGGCCTCGCGGGCTTGACCCAAAGCACGGTGGTGACGAGCGTTCATCACAATGGTTTCACCAGAATTGAGTAATTCGGGGCGAGATTCTATAAGTAGCAAGTGCTTCAACTCTTCCATCCCAATATTCGACTTCGCTGATATGCAAACGAGATTCTTGAAGGCCTCTAACTCTTTCGGTATATCTCCAATTAATTTGTCCGATTTGTTGGCTACCAAAATGATATTGGCATCCATTCCAATTTTATTGCGAAGATCTTCAACTTGTATGAGCAATTCATCTGGTGAAGTCGTTGATATATCAAATACAAATAAAACTACTGATGCCTCAATCGCTCTGGCATAAGCTCTCTCAATTCCCAATGTTTCGATTTCATCAACCGTCTCACGCAACCCTGCTGTGTCAATAAATCTAAAGCGCATCCCTCCCAATGTAAGATGGTCTTCAACGGTGTCGCGTGTGGTGCCTGGTATATCAGATACTATGGCGCGTTCTTCATTCAAAAATGCATTCAATAATGTACTCTTACCCATATTCGGAGCGCCCACAATAGCCACCGGAATACCGTTCTTAATCGCATTGCCCAATGCAAATGAATTTTCGAGTTTCGAAACCACTAACCTAATTTCATTTAATAAGCTGCTCAGCTCTCCTCTATTGGCAAACTCAACATCTTCCTCAGCAAAATCAAGTTCCAACTCGAGCATCGATGCAAAGTGAATCAGCTTATCGCGAAGCGTATTAATATCCTTAGAAAACCCTCCGCGCATTTGATGTAAAGCTTGTCTGTGCGCGGCCTCACTTTCGCTGGCTATAAGGTCGCCTATGGCCTCTGCCTGACTTAAATCCATCTTTCCATGCATAAAAGCTCTCATGGTGAACTCTCCCGGGTTTGCCATGCGCGCACCATTCAAAAGAAGTAGATGCAATATTTTTTGCTGAATAAATAGCGAACCATGACAAGCTATTTCAACGGTGTCTTCTCCAGTAAAAGATTTAGGACTTCGAAAAAGGGTTACAACCACATCGTCTACTTTCCTCTCATCTTCTGTAATCCATCCATGCACAACGGTATGTGTCAAAACAACTGACAAGTTTTTTGAGAAAACCCTTTGAACTATACTAGTTGATTCAGGCCCACTCAAGCGTATGAGTGCAAGAGCACCCATACCCTGAGGAGTGGATAATGCGCAAATGGTTTCTTGTTTCATCTCAAATCCATTTGATTGAATTGATTCTTTGCTATTCAAAAGATTGTTGTGAATTCTAAAAAGTAGCTTGGTATTATTTTCAGTACAAAAATCCGAATAACCAGAGAGGAACGCTATGTGAATTGCCAACTTCAAGATCGTCGGCAACGACCCAAGAGTTTTTCACTCCTTTAATCTGTTTTTTGTTTTTGTTTTTTCCACCAATTTCCAAAGTGTATCTCTCATTTACAATAAAGTCTGCTACAGGGCTAGCTTGCACCCGATAACCATATGATAACTGTGAAAGGATAAAAGTCTCGCGCAAACTTCCAATATTGGGTTCGCTAAATCCAAGGGCAAAACACAAGTTCGAATTGTCGAGAAATATTTTCTCTGGTTTCGACATTGGGCCCATTGTTTTTCCGGAAAGACTCACCATCCTGATTAAACCAGCGCGCTGAAGCAAATCCAAATAAACCAAAACTGTATCCCTTTTGGCTTCTATAAATGCAGCCATTTCCGAAATATTCGGTTTGTACGGCACAGCTTGAGCAATAAATGCCAAGAGCTTTTTGAGCTTTTGGACCGATTGAAAAGGCATATTTGTAACGGCAATAATATCTGTATCAATCACCAACATAGCGGTGCGCATGAGTTTTTCTTGGTAATGTTCATTACCCTCTAAAAATACTGGATACGCACCCGACCTAAGATACTCACGGAAATATAAGAGCGGATTTTTGATCATGTTGTGAATCCGAATGGCTTCTTTTTGATGGTCCATGAGTATCTCATCTAGCTCAAGCACAGGCAGAACTATTTTCTCTTTCATCTCAATGTACTCTCTCAAACTCAGCACCGGCATAGTTTTGCCCACCGCCCTCCTACTCAAATCTGCAGAAGATCTGTATATCTCCAAGATACTACTTCCTGAAAAAATAATTTTCAGATTTTTATAGGTGTCGTAGAGACTTTTAATCTGTCGTGACCAATCAGGATATTTATGCACTTCATCGAGCGCAACGGTTCGGTAGCCTAGCTGATGGAGTTCTTTGACGACTTCATAAAAAGGCCTGTTTTGGAAGTAAAAATGATCCAGACTCAGGTATGCCACTTTTTGGGATTTCGACAGCTCATTCAAGTGCTGTAAAATCAAAGTAGTTTTTCCGGTTCCTCTATAACCTTGAATAGCCAAGAGTCTTTCGGGCCAACCTCTTGCAACGAGCTGATCGCGAGAGAATTCGCGCGAAACTGATTGTATCAGCTTTGTAGATATTTCAAGTAATTCGTCCATTTTTGCCCTTTCTATAGGTCATTTTTAGATTCATTTCGACCCATACAAAGGACAAATTTAGATCATTTTTGACCTACTCATTGGACAATTTTATCATCATTTTGCCTTATGCATTGGACACTATTACCTTAGTCATTGTTTTTGAGTGAATTAGCTGCCATTTTTTTGCTTTTTAATACTACAATAAGTCCAATTCATGTCATTCAAACACAAACTCACATTCAGATTGGAATTGCATTCCTCCTCCGTCTTACTTTCGCCGACTATATAAAAACAAAATCCGATGGGCGTTTTAGTTAGTAAGAATTCGAAAGTGATTGTACAGGGATTTACGGGCAGTGAAGGAACCTTTCACGCTCAACAAATGATTGAGTACGGCACCAATATAGTGGGCGGTGTAACGCCCGGAAAAGGCGGTCAAACACATTTGGATCGACCCGTATTTAATACTGTATCTGACGCTGTAAAAGAAGCGGGAGCAGATGTGAGTATCATTTTCGTTCCAGCCGCGTTTGCTGCAGATGCCATTATGGAAGCTGCCGACGCTGGAATAAAGGTAATTGTGGCCATCACAGAAGGTATACCTATTGCTGATATGGTAAAGGCTAAGGAATACACGCGCGACAGGGGTGCAACGCTCATTGGTCCAAACTGTCCCGGAATCATTACTGCAGGCGAAGCCAAGGTTGGTATTATGCCCGGATTTGTATTCAAAAAAGGAAGTGTAGGTATTGTTTCAAAAAGCGGTACCCTTACATATGAGGCAGCCGATCAAGTTGTAAAAGCAGGTATGGGAATCACCACAGCGATAGGCATTGGCGGTGATCCGATCATTGGAACCACCACACTTGAAGCTGTTCAATTGCTCATGGCCGATAGCGAAACTAAAGGAATAATTATTATCGGTGAAATAGGTGGAGAACTCGAAGCCAAGGCGGCTCAATGGGTGAAAACTAATGGCACCAAACCCGTTGTTGGTTTTATAGCGGGTGAAACAGCGCCAAAAGGGCGTACAATGGGCCATGCCGGCGCCATTGTAAGCGGCGAACATGAATCAGCTTCTGCGAAGAAAAAGATCATGCGTGAATGCGGAATTACCGTTGTTGATTCACCTGCTGAGATCGGTGCTGCGATGCGGAAGTTGTTGGTAGACTGATCTGTGATCGATTTGTGAGTTTGTTCAAACTACTTCTGTTTATCCATCGCTCTTTTGGTTCAGATTTCTATAGTTGAAGGGCATACGAATTTCCTGCAGGAAAATTGATTTCCTGACTGAAGGTGAAACACTCCTTCTCCTCTGCATAGGTCCGGGAGAGGCCACATGGAATGAGAAACAGATTGAGAAACTGAGCGAGAATGAGGAAGTTCTTGAGAGCAAGAGCGAATGATGTATGAGTCCAATCAGGAGAAATTGTGGGGCAACTTGTGGTCACGCCGTCATATCCGAAATACACCTTTTTCCCTAGATGAAAGAATTTCTTTCTTCATCCATTGATAATCCTCCTCTGAATTCACGAAATCAATTTCATTCGTATTGATTATCAATGTTCGGATTTTACGATGTTGTTTAATGAAAGTCATATACTGCGATTGAATTTTTTCTAAATACTCATCGCTGATCATCTGCTCATAGGGCCTGCCCCGCATTTTAATGTTTCGCTGTAGATTTTCTACTTCCAAATACAAATACACAAGCATATCAGGTTGCGGAATTGTAGGCTCTATAATTTGAAACACCTTTTGAAAGAGTTCTAGTTCATCTCCAGTCAGATTGTTCTTTGCAAAAATGTTCGATTTAGAGATAAAGTAATCGGCTACAATGCCCGGAGAAAAAAGATCTCTATTCAACAATTCTCTTTTCAACTGCGAAAAGCGCTCCGATAAAAAAGACAATTCTAAGGGAAACGCATATCTCGCGGCGTCATTATAAAACTTAGGAAGAAAGGGGTTGTCAGAAAATTCCTCTAACATCAGAGTACTCCCTGATTCAGTTGCAAGTCGAGTGGCCAGACTTGTTTTTCCGGCCCCAATATTTCCTTCAATGGCAATGTATCTGTAGCGCATTAGACAATACGAACTATTGAGTCATCGGTGCACTCAGCGAATAATTGTGATACTTTTTTCTTAGAAATAGGGTGTTCGAAATCAGGAGCCAATTCATTCAAAGGTGCCATTACAAATCTTCGCTGCTCCATTCTATGGTGCGGCACTTGAAGTTTCTCTGTATCGACTACTAATGCACCGTAAAACAAAATATCTACATCCATTTCACGTGATACGTAACTCTCTGTATTTTTCAATTTGCCGTAAAAATCCTCAAGTTCATTTATTTCTGCCAGGAGAGCATCAATACCTAGTGCAGTTTCCATGCGAACTACTTGATTTAGAAATTTCGGAACCTCGCCCATTTGCCATCCCGCCGATTCGTAAACAGAAGACAATCCTATGATTTTACCCATGTTCATCTCAATGAAAAAGCGCGTTTCCTCCAAATTATCTTCTCGGTCGCCCAAGTTTCCGCCAATGCATAGAAATACCTCGTGTTTTATCATAGATGCAAATTAAACCCAGATTTTGCAGATGGAATCTATTACATTACTGAAAGTCTGCAAAGACAGGCGCTCTCTCGATGTTATTTTCACCGTATGTATATAGACGTTTTCAAATGCACCCAAATCAGAAGATGGGCTTATGGCGCCCTTTGGTGAATATGCTTGTTGCTCCATCTTGCATCCCGCAGTGCATTTAATTCTAATCCACACTAATGCGTTTAACGGGATAATAATCTTGAGAGAGCACCAGTCCTTTTTGCCTTTCAGCACTTCACGACAATTCCACCTGGTAAATCTTGGTTAAAACAAGAATAAACTAAAGAGCCGCAATATCTGAATTTACAAAAAGACCATTTGAAATTGCGAAGTACCGCTTGTGTAATGATCTTGCAGAATTGAGCCTAAGTCAAGTAATTTTACCCCTAAATGAAATAACCCCAATTCTATGAGTTTCTTAAAAGCCATGCTTGCTTCATTAGTAGGTACTTTTCTAGCCCTACTGCTAATATTTCTTTTGTTCATTGTGATCATTGCAGCAGCAGGAAATGAGAATGTAGAGGTAAAAGCAAATTCTATTCTTCACATCAAACTTGATGAACCAATTGCAGAGCGAGAAGCTTCGGGCAACTTGAATTTCGATCCGATCATGGGTACTTCAGAAAACAAACTAGGTTTGAATTTATTCATTGATAATTTGCGCAGAGCGCAAACTGACGATAATATCAAAGGCATATTCCTTGAGGTAGGCAATATTGCAGGTGCCCCGTCATCGCTTCTTGATGTTCGCAATTCATTAAATGACTTCAAGAATAGTGGTAAGTGGATAGTTGCCTTTGGCGAATACTATTCTCAGGGTGCCTATTTTGTTGCATCTGCGGCAGATGAAGTCTACATGTTTCCAGAAGGAGCATTTGATTGGAGAGGATTGAATGCCGAAGTAATGTTCTACAAAAAGATGCTCGACAAATTGGAGATTGAAATGCAGGTTATTCGTGGCAAAAACAATAAATTCAAAAGTGCTGTTGAACCTTTCATCTACGATCAGATGAGTCCTGAAAACAAGGAACAAATTGCTACATTTATTGGAGATATCTGGAAGGTGATGCTCGAAAAAATTGCAGATAGTCGACAAGTTACAACTCAAGATCTCAATACCTGGGCCGATAGTTTGAGTTTCATGGACAACCAACAGTTGCTGAACGCTCGATTGCTCGATGGATTGAAATACAAAGACGAAGTAATGGATTTACTTGAAAATAAAATGGGGATTCAAGACTCCACGGCAGGTGCGTCAACGGATCTGCATTTTATTAGTCTGGCAAATTACAGCACTAGCAATGACGAAGCGCGCGACAACGACAATTTGGGCGTGTCCAAGGGCCGCGTGGCTGTAGTATATGCAGTAGGTGATATAAACAGTGGTGAGGGTAATGATGATATGATAGGCAGCGATAGAATTGCAGCCGCATTGCGCAAAGCTAGGACAGATGAAAAGGTAAAGGCAATTGTACTTCGAGTTAATTCGCCTGGTGGAAGTGCACTTGCGAGTGATGTAATTTGGAGAGAAACTCAATTGATAAAGCAAAGTGGAAAACCCTTTGTAGTAAGCATGGGTGACTATGCTGCGAGCGGTGGTTACTACATTGCTTGTGCTGCCGATAAGATTTTTGCCAATCCAAATACAATTACTGGCAGTATCGGAGTATTTGGTTTGATGCCAAACATGCAGAAGTTCTTGGATAACAAAATAGGAATTACAACAGACAGGTACGAAACCAATCCACATGCGGATATCCTTTCACTAGCTAAACCATTAGATGCAATTGAAATGAGTGCTATGCAAGGAATGGTTGATGATATATACAATGACTTCATAAACCATGTTGCTCAAGGAAGAAATATGAATGTGGCCGAAGTCGATTCAATTGGACAAGGTCGAGTTTGGAGCGGTGAAGACGCTAAAAATCTCGGCCTAGTAGATGAACTGGGAGACTTAGAAGATGCAATAAAGGCCGCAGCAACAATGGCAGGCTTGAGTGAATATGCAACCAAAGAACTTCCTATTTTACAGGATCCTTTGCAAGAAATGATCAAGGCCATTACCGGTGATAAAGAGGCTTCAATATTGGGTAAAGTAGGCGAAGAACTTGGCATACCAATCGAGAAGCTCACGGAAGTTAGGAAAATGCGAGGTGTTCAAGCTAGAATGCCCTTTATTATGGAGATAAAATAGCCGTTGTGAACCGCAAACTTTCGATGGAAGAACTTGGTCGCCCTTCCGGTGCTGAGTTCCGTGATATGAAAAAAATTCCCGTAGTAGTTGTTTTGGAGAATGTGAGAAGTGCCTCAAATGTTGGAAGTGTGTTTCGCACAGCGGATGCCTTCGCTATCGAAAAGATATTTCTGACAGGCTACACGGCCACTCCGCCGCATCGGGATATACTTAAAACTGCTTTGGGGGCGACGGAATCGGTCGATTGGGAATATAATGAAAGCAGCATCGCTCTGATTGAAGGTCTAAAAGCCGCAGGGTATACCATCTTGTGCGTGGAGCAAACAACGAATAGTATTTCTTTAGAAAAGTTTGATGTACAAAATGACCAAAAACTAGTATTGATTTTTGGAAATGAAGTGGATGGTGTCGCTTCCGAAACCCTCTTGCGCGCTCATAATTGTCTGGAAATTCGTCAGCACGGAACCAAGCATTCTTTGAACGTATCTGTCTGTGCAGGAATAGTCCTTTTCCACCTAAGCGTGCAATTTCATGAATTGGGGACAACCTAACACCGCAGGCGTATCTATAAACAGTCCAATACCCTTCCACTTCATTGCCTATAACAGACAATCTAACGGCATTTACCACTTCATGCTTTATAAGAGTTTGGACTATTTTATAAGTAGAATTGGTATAACTTGGAAACTTCGTCCTATTTTTGGCTTGGATACCTGTGAAAAAAAGTACCTTCATATTCCTGTTCTTGCTTCCTGTGCTTTCAGGATTTGGACAGTACTACGACTTTTTTCCCGAAGAACAATGGCGCAGATGGAGGCATCACATAGAGTTCGGGATTGGCACTTCTAATTTTTTAGGTGACCTAGGAGGAAAAGACGCTGTAGGTACCAATGACTTGCGGGATTTAGAGTGGTCGCAATATCACTTAGCGGGCTATTTGGGATACCGCTATGCATTCCACAAATATTTCTTTGGTAGAGTGAATTTTGCTTATGGTCGGCTCACTGGGGATGATCAATTGACAAAAGAAGCATATCGACAAAACAGAAATTTGAATTTCAGATCGAACGTTTTCGAAATAGATCTAATGGCTGAATTTCAAATTCGACTTTCCAATAAAAAGGGTCACCAACATAATTTGAAAAGGACAAATGCTGAAACTGGACCATGGAGAATCCGGGCAAGCTATTTCTCGGTTTTCGGTGGCGTCGGACTTTTTCATTTTAATCCAAAGACCAATCTCGATGGTTCATGGATTGAGTTGCACCCGCTCAAAACAGAAGGACAAGGCCTGCCTGGGGGACCTAAAGAATACAAACTTTGGCAGTTGAATATACCCGTTGGTTTTAATTTTATGTTCCGCGTTGACCGCAAATGGATGTTTGGAATTGAAGCCATGCACCGGTATACTTTTACTGATTATGTCGATGATGTAAGTTCTAGTTATTACAATCCCTACGACATTGCATTGTATAATGACGACGGTATGGGAGATGTAGCAGCCTATCTCAGTAATCCATCTTTAGGATTGGCCAACGGTGGTTTACCTGACATTGTAACCGCACCCGGCCAGCAGCGTGGAGATGTCAGAGATAACGACGGTTATTTCTATGTTGTGCTAAAAGCAGACTATCTCATCATGAAGAAGGCGAATTTTGATCAGAAACGCACATTAAAGATGGGTAAACATCGAAAATTCAAAAATCAGCGACCCATCCGTCATTGATAGATCAATAATTTTTTTTGATAACCCAATTTCTCGGTTTCTCATTTTGAAATTATAAACTTTAGTTCAGACCACCTGTCCACTGCTCTGCAGCGTGCGATGTAGTATCCGTTGGTGTATTCATCCAAAGCTATTCGTATAATCTTTTCGCGTGGTGTTAATCTGAGAATCAACTTTCCGTTGCTATCCAAGATGTATATTTCTTCCATTTCTTCTGATGATTCTATAAAAAGATGGCGATGGGCTGGATTAGGATAAAGATTTAAGTTGAATCGAATAGAATCCGCACCTAGAGGAAGATTGAGATTATTATTTAGAACAACAATTGAGTCGGACAATTCTACCTCTATCGGTGTGCAACCGGGCACATTTGTAAATTGATCAATGAGTCGAATGAGCAATTGATTCAGTTTTTCTACTTTGAAAGTATCAGTGCTTGGAGCCGTATGAAAATTTCCAATACCACTGTCATTGGTGAGAAATGCATAGGTTCCATTGGTTGCAAGAGCAATTGACCTCATTAGGTATTCCAGACTTTTATCGATGTCAAATGTTACTCCACTCGACACCAATGGTATGATGCGAATGCCTTTTTTGGATGCTTCTTGCACAGCACTTTGGAGTTTTGAGAAAACTTGTTCCTCTAATCCAGGTGGTTCGTCGAGAACTAAAAACAACAGTCTTGCTCGGGCATTCGAATTCCATTTATAATCATTTACTGCTTCGTGCAATGCCACTTCTACAGCTTCGTTTCCACCTTCGCTGGCACTCTGTTGTGAAATAAAACTGACAACAGAATTTACATTTTTCGAAAATGGAGATTGACGCGTAACATAGGAATTGTCGAGGCATCTGTAGAACAAAGTCCCCAATTGAATATCGAGATCAGGTTTGTTCTGAGAAGTTTTAGTGATAATGTCTGCTAGCTCCGTTTTGAGATATTCAATTTCATCGCCCATACTACCAGTTGCATCCACCGCAAAAAGGATATCAACGCTATTCGAGAAATCACACGATACATCCAAAACCACCGAATTCACACCCTTGCTAAATTCCTTTGGACGTTTTATTTCTCGATTCAATCCTTTGAACTTAAACTGAATAGAAGAAACTTCGCTAGCCGACGAGTTGCTAAAGAACTTATTCCACAATTCCGCCTTTCCTGTATTGTCTGTTTTGGATGCCCATAAAACACTGCCGTCGCGTGCAATTAGATCTACAGCACAGTCCACCACAGGAACACCATCTTCGTTTTGAACTATGGCCGAATACCTTGCGTCCGGTTTCATTCGCCAACGCGTTTGATAGAGCGAAAGATCGCCTTCTGCAATGTCATCCCACAACTCCCATTTACTAAAATCATTGATCTCCCCGGCTGTGAGTTGACCGCATGAGAAGTATTGCCCACCTTGAGCTTCTGCCATGGGAGTATGGTTTGATTCGGTAGTGATAGTCTGAATATTAGAATTCAAAAAATATCCATCAGTATAACATAGAGTGGGACAGCAACTGGATTTTGTGGCGCTTCCTGGTGTCGATTCCTCTGTCATTTCGATCGGAGTAAATTGTATTAAATCTACTTTGGGCATGTCAGTCTCAAGTCCAACTTGAGGTTCCTCTCCGTTTTGATTTTCGGCTTCTTTTGATGGATCGCTCATCCTTTTCTCATTTTCCGGAGCGGGGACACAATTTGCTGACTCTGGCACAGGTTGTTTCTGCGAACAAGCCACGAGTATCAAGATTGTAATTACAAAAGCATAAACGTTTAAATTCTTCATGGTTCATATCTATTTTTTGTATGTCTAGCTTAGTGAATTTGCTTCATTCATACATTTCTTTAATACCTTATAGTTATCTGTATTCGTCCAATACCGTTTCACTCTATTGGTCTATAACAGATGGTCTAACGAAATTTACCACTGCATGCATATAAAATAGTTCGGACTATTTTATATGCAGCCTTGCTATTGCCTGAAAGGAAATGTTTCATAAAACAACTTCAACCCAGAATCCGAATTGGAAATCTATTGCAGCGCTAACCCCCTTTGATATCAAGCACTTTCTCGATTTTTATTCTTGATGTATGAATATACACCATCAAATAAAAATCTGGCGAGAGCACTTGCTATCTGTGGGGTT
>JAWXBG010000026.1:0-2564 GCA_034439875.1 Flavobacteriales bacterium | reverse complement strand
TAGGAGAGATCGCGCATGCCATTCTTGAAGATTTTTATACACCATTTTTAGGTTCCTTTCCGCCAGCCCACCATTATGATGCGATCCTTGGTGATCTCGAAAATATAGTAAAATTAAAATATGGTGAAATCTACTCATTAAAACAAATTGCTTTTGGCAGAAACTATCTTTCTGTGCACGTGTTATGCGAAATGTTGCGGAGGTTTCTCGAAACAGAAAAATCTGACTTGGTGAATCACCCTCAAAGGAAAATACTTTTTGTAGAGAAAGAAATCATTTTACCCATAGAAATAAATTTTAGGGGAGAAAACATTCACATCAATATGCGCGGAAAACTCGATCGCATTGATCAAACCCTTTCCGGTTATACGATCATAGATTTTAAAACTGGAAAAGTTGAGGCCAAACAACTTTCTGTGAGTAAGATAGTGGATGCATTTAAGAAAGATAAAAATAAGATCATTCAATTAATGACCTACATCCTACTTATGAGTAAAGGTTTAAAAATTTCTCCTGAAAACATTGAAGGTAGAATGATCAGCTTACAACGATGGCAGCGCGGCAATGTTTGCGGTGAATTTGGGGACAAACCCTACATGGATTCGGATGATGTTAAGCAATTCGAACAAATGGTACAACAGACTATTGAAGAAATGTTAGCTCCAAGATCTTTTGGGCACAATCAAAGCAATAAATACTGCGAGTACTGTCTTTCATAATCAATATTCCAACACTTACTTGATATACTATTAACCTGATGTACGTTTGTATCGGCACAAAAAATAAAAGTGAAGAAAGTTCTTATCGTTACATACTACTGGCCACCCGGAGGTGGAAGCGGCGTGCAGCGCTGGCTCAAGTTTTCAAGGTACCTGCCTGAATACGGATGGCAACCGATCATATTTACTGTAGATAATCCGCAGTATCAGCTCAACGACGAAAGTCTTCAGGAAGAAACATTATCAGGCATTGAAGTGCATCGGTTAAAAGCTTTCGACCCAAACGACATATATAATAAATGGTTTGGATCTACCATTGGAAAACCCAACATCGGCTTTACTTCTACCAAAAAAGAATCCATGGCCTTCAAATTAGTGAAGTGGATTCGAGGCAACTGGTTTATTCCTGACTCAAGAATATTTTGGGTAAACCCGGCTAGTCGAAAAATTATTCAACTACATGAGCAGCATCACTTCGATGCGATGATTACAACAGGCCCTCCGCACAGCCTTCATCTTATTGGAAAAAAAGTAGCTGCCAAAACAGGCTTAAGATGGATAGCCGATTTTCGAGATCCCTGGACTGAAATCTATTATTTCGATGCGATGAAGCCATCCGTGCGTTCGCGCAGGAAACATCTCGAACTTGAAAAATCAGTTCTGCAAAGTGCCGATCAAATTGTAGTGGTGGGTAAAACAATGAAAAAAATGTTCGCCATTCATACTCCAAAACCGATATGTGTAATTACAAATGGATACGACCATGAGGACTACGAGAAAACCGAAGCCATCCACGCATACAATCCGGAAACGTTTATAATTGGGCATATTGGTGTGTTGAGTCCAACTCAGAATCCCCATTCTTTGTGGCAAGCACTAAACAAACTCATACGTGAAAACGAAAACTTTCGAAAAGCTTTGCGCATTGAATTAACAGGGGAAGTAGATCATGGCATATTAGAAAGTATAGAGGAGTTCGGATTAAAAAGTTATCTCAGTTACACTCCTTATCAACCCCATAAAATTGCTATTGCGGCTCAAATTCGCGCGGATGTCCTGCTTCTTTCGATAAATCGCGTAGACAACTCAGAATATCTGCTTACGGGTAAACTATTTGAATACTTGGGAGCACGAAGGCCCATCCTTTGTATAGGTCCAATTAATGGGGATGCAGCCGGAGTAATTTCTACTACCTCGGCCGGAAGCACATTCCATTTCGACGATATAGCGGGTATAAAAAGCCATATAAACAGTCTATTTGAAACCCATAAGACATCGGAGATTCATCCTAGACGGTCTGAAATCACTGGTTTTTCTAGGAAAATACTCACAGAATCCCTTGTTAACCTGCTCAACGGGTAAAATCTGCCTCCGAACAGGACTAAAACTGGACAAAGACGGCCCTAAATTTGCCTAATACAAGAACCCAATGAACAAATACATTAAATACACCCTCATCGCATTTATCATAATTGCAATTGCCGCTTTTAGTGTTTGGAAGTTCATGTGGAGTAAAGACCACAGAACTGCTGAAGGTGAAAAGCCGGTGGCAACTCTTACCGCCACTCAATTATATGTGGCATATGAAAATGATGAAGCTACTTCAAACACAAGTTATCTCGACAAAACCATTCAAGTGAGTGGAAAAGTGATGGAGCTTGCCTCTGAACCCAATGGAACCACAGTCGTTTTGTTGGAAACACAAAGTGCCCTGGGCGCTGTTTCCTGCTCATTCTCTCCGGTAAACGGAAAACCTGCAGAATTGAACATCAGCACAGAACAAGTAATAACTTTAAAAGGCATTTGTAAAGGATTTGCCATGGATGTAGTTATTGAACACTGTTC
>JAWXBG010000025.1:0-4296 GCA_034439875.1 Flavobacteriales bacterium | reverse complement strand
TATCAGTAGATAGTAATTTCGAATTGGCTGGATTTGCCCATACCTCCGACTCATCTGCATCATCGTTGAGCTTGATTTCGGAAGGGAACAATATTGCTGTGAATGACATTGTACCCTTCAATGCTTCGCTAGTTGAATCTAAATCTTATGTGTCTTTCGATCAGGGATGGGATATCTATACAAAACACAATGAATCAAGTCCGGCTGCACTATTTTGGAGCCAGGCTTGGAAAGATTTGGGCGATTCATGTCAATGCGACTTGAATGAAGTGGCGCTTTCATGGCGCGGAAATGAATGGGGAAACATCATTTTCGAAAAGGACGATCGAAGTCATATCATTTCATTTATTTCAGTGAAGGAAGGTGAAGATGCTTTTGCAAAACTCCAGCCCTTGCTTGGCTCAGATACATCGAGATTCATGGGCTCACCGCTTTTTTCAATGGAATATCCCCAAGCCTTTGATCGAAACTCTTTCATGGGTTTTATGAATACCGCTGCTTTCGGAGCTGTGCTTGGGTCCTATTTGTGTCTGTCTTCTGATTCCGAATCTCTCAAAGCATTAATAAGCGCGTTCCACAATCATGAAACGTTGGCTAGTTATTCGGAAGGGGCAGAAGAGAATGAATCATTCAAAATTGAAGTACCCGCCTGTGGTCAGTGGTTGATACAAAATGACTATAGTATCTCGTTACTGCCCGAACATTTTGTGAATTGCTTTGGTGTTTCAAAGCCTATTGTGGGAAGTATTTCCAGGCTGAAACAAGAATTGTATAGTGTGAATATTCGGTTGGGGGATCAGAAGGTGAGTACTCAAAATTTGGGTGAAGGTGGCACAGTTGGAAATGCAAAAGCCGAATGCGCTGCAAACATTACTTCTGAAGGCCCTTGGTTTGTGAAAAATCATAATACAGGTGATCTTGAAATTCTTGTTCAAGACGAGATGAATACGTTATATTTCATTGATGCGGCCGGCAAAGTTTTATGGACAAGGGCTCTTGGGGCGAGGATTCTCGGCGATGTGCAGCAAATTGATGCCCTCAAGAATGGCAAACTGCAAATGGTTTTTTCAACGTCATCTCAATTGCATATTCTCGATCGAAATGGCGCGAACCTCGGAGGTTTTCCGATCGAGTATTCCTCTGAGATCACTTCGGAGCTAAATGTGTTTGATTATGATAAATTAGGTAACTACAGACTCATGGGTGGACTGGCTGATGGAACCATATTCAATTATACGACCGAAGGTAAAGTGGCAACTGGATGGGTACATCAAAAGGCAAATAAATCGGCGCAATCTATTTACCATTTGAAAGTAGGGGCAGACGATTATTTGGTTTCAGTTTTAAAGGACAATAGTGTTCAGTGTCTCAAAAGAAATGGTCAGATTCGGTATGAGGCAAAATCTATGCTCAATGGATACAATGGCAAAAGTGCTGTTTGTTTTGCCGGTTCGAGTGTAGAAGAATCGGGCATTACCTTTTGTACAAATCAAGGTTCTTTGGTTCAAATGAAGTTCGGGAAAAGCGAGGTTTTTGGTCAACAAGAAATTCTGCCCGGTTCACGTCCATTGATTTCTGATCTGAATGGTGATGGAAAAAAAGACTTTGTTTTTGCTTCGGGTAAAGACCTTTCGATATGGGATTATTCGTTAAAACAAATACTGAAAACGGAATTACTTGATGCCTTGGAAGGAACTGTGGCAATTGGGACTTTCAATGGTAGTAACGTGATTACTGCACCTTTGAGCGATGGAAAGTCTTATTCAATCGATTACCCTAAAGGCAATCCAACTTTAGTATCCAATCACTCTGCCTCAAAAATTTTGATGGCCGATATGAATGGTGACGCCAAAAGTGAAGTGGTCCGCATCAAGGGAAAGGAAATTACAATTGAACAGATGGAAGTGCTTCCTGAAGTAGTCAACTGATAGTGGACCAATCGGATTTCCTTCTTTTTATCGACTCAAGGTGCTCGCGAATTGCAGCGTGCTGTGGCAAATTGAATTCAGGATCTTCATCTGCTATTTGTAGTGCGGTGTTGCGAGCAGCCGCTAAGATCTGCTGATCTCTGGCTAGATCTGCAATCTTCAAATCAGGTAAACCACTTTGTTGTGTTCCCATGATATCGCCAGGACCTCGCAGTTGTAAGTCCACCTCTGCTATTTCAAAACCATCTTGTGTTCTGCACATCGTTTCCATGCGCAGGCGCGAGTCGCTTGAGAGTTTATTGCCGGTCATTAAAGTGCAATAACTATGTGCATCACCTCTTCCAACGCGTCCCCTCAATTGATGCAATTGTGATAGACCGAATCGCTCGGCGCTTTCAATTACCATAACACTTGCATTCGGAACATTTACCCCCACTTCAATCACGGTAGTGGCAACTAAAATCTGTGTTACGCCGCCCAGAAATTGAGCCATCTCATAGTTTTTGTCAGTCGGTTTCATCCTGCCATGAACAATGCCGATTTTGTATGTGGGCAATGGAAATCTTCTGGATATACTTTCATAGCCATCCATTAAATCTTTATAGTCCATCTTTTCACTTTCCTCAATCAACGGATAGACAATATATATCTGTCTACCCAATGCAATTTGATCTTCTATGAATTTGAAAATTTTATTTCTTGCTGAATCAAAATAGTGTTTCGTTTCAATGTTTTTTCTGCCAGGAGGCAACTCATCTATCACACTAATATCCAGATCGCCATATAATGTCATAGCCAAAGTACGTGGAATTGGAGTCGCCGTCATCACCAATACATGCGGCGGTAATTCTGCTTTTTTCCATAGTTTGGCGCGTTGAGCAACACCAAAGCGATGTTGTTCATCTATAATGGCGAGACCAAGATTGCGGAATTGAACTATGGGTTCGATCAGTGCATGGGTACCGATCAGAAATTGAATGGAACCATCAAGAAGTCCTTCATGTATTTTTCTGCGATCACTTTTCGATGTGCTTCCAGTGAGCAGTGCTACGCGTAAAATTTGAATTTCACCCCGGTTCTCAATGGTCTCATTGAATTTTTTTAGTTGCTCACCAATCGTATTGCAATGCTGTTGTGCAAGAATTTCTGTAGGAGCCATTAGGCAAACTTGAAATCCGTTGTCAATGGAAAGAAGAGCAGCAAGTACCGCTACAATTGTCTTTCCACTCCCAACATCTCCTTGAATGAGTCGGTTCATGTGTTGACCTCTTGCTACATCAGAACGAATTTCTTTTAGTACTCGCTTTTGAGCTCCTGTCAATTCGAACGGAAGAAAACCAGTGTAGAATCCATTGAAATAATCTCCAACCGATTTAAATACAACACCTTTTTCATATTTTGTTCCGGCGAGTTTTTGTCTAACCAATTGAAGCTGAAAATAGAGAAGTTCTTCAAACTTAAATCTTCGACGTGCCGCTTCTAATTTTTCGTGTGATGAGGGAGCGTGCATATGCCGGTATGCTTCTTCTCTGGGCATCAATTTGTATTGACTTAGCAAGTAGTCGGGAATATTTTCCGGCACATGACCCTTTACTTCTTCTATCAAAGTAAAAGTTAGTTTGGCGATCCCATTGCTGGAAAGGCCCTTTGCATTCATTTTTTCAGTGGAACTGTAGACCGGTTTTAAGGGCGATCCAACACTTACTCGGGCCTCTTCTTCAAGTTCCATTTCGGGATGGGCAATGTTCAATCGACCTTTGAAAATACTGGGTTTACCATAAACGATATATTGCATACCCGTTTTGAGAGATTTTTTCAGCCAGGTTTGACCTTTAAACCAAATCAATTCAAGATCGCCTGTCTCGTCGCGCAATATTCCTTTCAAGCGTTTTGCTCTTCCTACCCCCGATTCTTCTATACTGATCAACTTGCCTTGTGTTTGCACTGCAACTTGATCACTTTGTATTTCAGATATTTTTAGAATCTGCGACTTGTCTACATATCGAAAAGGAAAGTAGTTCAGCATGTCTTGCCAAATCCTCACTCCGACCTCATTGCGCAATGCTTCACCCCTCACCGGTCCACAACCTTTGAGAAACTCGATAGAATTATTTAATGTTTCTGTTTTCAAGCTTTTTTACAGCAAAAAGGGAATGAGTTGTAGAGAAACAATAGACGATAAATTATGAAAATTTCGCAATACCAGAATAAACCCAGAAGCCGCATTGGGATTCGATGTGAAGCGCTAATACCGTTTATCCCGCATTGCGCATTAGGGCAATTTTTGCAGAATGCGTGCGGGATTCTCAAATCTAAGCGATAGAATACTGCATTCATCGGCAAAATTAGGGTGCAATTTTTCTATCGC
>JAWXBG010000024.1:0-9831 GCA_034439875.1 Flavobacteriales bacterium | reverse complement strand
GTATTTCCCCATAAAATTGCTTTATAGGATTTGTAATGTTGCTGTAATATCCGTTTAGCACAAGTTTGTGCAGATTACTTAGTCGGTAACCTGTCTGAATTTGAACACTCTTCAATTTTTCAGGAAGAATGGAGTCACCAGGATACGTGAATATGAAATTTCTAATCTCCGGTACACGATTGCTCAAGGCCATTATAAATTTAAAGTGCATTGGACCTTTTAGCAGAGAATACGAAAATCTCGGTGATATTAAGAGCTTACTTAAGGTTCCCCATTCTGATCGGGTTGCAATATTAAAAATACCTATTTTTGTGGTGTACAGAATATCCAAACCACTCACTCCGGTATAAACGGCATTATCATTTTTGAGCCAATTATTTCTGTTAATAGTAGGAATAAATTGTTTCATATCATCCCAAACAGTTGTCCGGGAAACTTCAAATAGTGCGCTCAAAAAGAGTCTTCGCATAAAGTTGAAAGTAAGTACCGAGGAAAAGGAAGTTTTGATAAACGAAAGATTAGTAAGGGAATAAATGGAATCAGGGACACCCAGATATTGCCATGGCGATTGCTGAGTGTAACTCAGCTTGTTTCTATGACTAAAGGAGTTTTTACCGATTCGTGCATGACTCAAATCCAAAGACCGAGCATGAGATTGAATCTTATAAGAATCCGGAGAAAAACCGGGTGAATACTGAGATTCAAAATATCCTACTGAGAAATTTTTTGTTACAAGTTGCATTAAAGCTTCTGCATTCGATATTCTGTGAGTATCTACTATAGAAAAAAAGGATCCATTTCTTTCTTTGTTGAAATCAATGTTTCCAATTCCATTGGATCTTCGAATGGAGTAAGTTATCGTTGCATCTTTGCCTGCAAAGTGATTCCCGCTAACGCCCACCTCTGAAAGAGAAAGTCCGTTTTGTGTCAGGTTCATGCCTCCTGTTAGCAGAGCATTTTCTGATTCATTGGCATTTTTAGTAATCAAGTTGATGTGTGCCAAAAAGGCCCCCGAACCACTAACAATGTTACCAGGTCCATACGTTAACTCTATTCGAGCAATATTTTGAAGGTTTACTCTTTGGGCAAAAGCAGTAGAGCCGATACCCGTTTCGTTTAAGGACACATTGTTGATAGCGATAAGCACACGACCTTCGTTTCCGGGAATCCCACGAATAGTCAATCCTGGTGTTTGATCGCGTTGTTCTGTTATACTAAGTCCTGGTATTAATTGTAGAAATCCCATCAAGTCAGAAGCGCCCGATGCCAATATGTCGTCAGAAGTATAAATCATTATGTTCCCTGGAACTTCGCGAACATCCCATGTGGCTGAAGTGTTAAGGGATATTTTTGCAGAAGGGTCTTGATAGAGGTAGTTGAAGGACACGAATTTGTCCAACGGCGTTACAAATAGTCCACTTGAAATCGTATCCGCTTGACCGAAGAATGTAATCGGTAGCGCACAGCTACAAATGAATATTAGATTATAACGAGCAAACCTCATTGAGAACATAAATAGGGTTCGCATTTGTACGACGAAGCAGGTGGAATGGTTAGAGGAAATTCCTCTGTTCCTCAAATAAAATTGTTTAAAAAAGAAATAAATCGACTATTTCGGAGAGTAAATACCTGAAATAAAATCGGATAAGAGAAATACATCGCAGTTCAAACCATTTCGAAAAGAAGACAAAGTCCCGATTTTCGAAGTTTCATCAAGCCAAAAAGCTAAATCATCATATTCCGAATTGATTGGCTCTGGCAGTCTATTCTTTTGTCCAATATCAGACTTACTGTAGTTCACGCAAAAAATATCGAAGTCCAAATTTTCGGTAGAGTTTGTTGAGAAGTACAGCAAATTTCCTCTTCCCATAAATGGCGTTATTTCATCTTGATCGCTATTCACCGAGGCTCCCAGGTTGTACGGTACCGATATGTCATCTTCTTTTATTTCGTAGGCATAAATGTCTTTTCCTCCGAATCCGCCTTGCATGTCACTTGAGAAAAAAAGTGTCTTCCCATCAGAGCTTATTCCTGGATGTGCCACATGAAATGTTCCGTCATCAGAATTTATAGGCAAGGAGACTGGTTTACCCCACACTGCATTTTTGTAGTCACTGTAATATATGCCTAGCCAATTACCTACGTTTTTTCGAGTGGATAAAACCGTTCCTGTAAAATAGATTCTGGTTTGATCCGGACTAAAACTAAATGGCCCTTCATTTTCAACAGAGTTCAGCACTTCAGCAAGCTCTGAGGTCTCTTTGATCTTACCTCGTATATATAGAATATTGCTATTGGGATTGTAATCACCATCGAGTGATTGCTTGAAAAAATCGATTCTACGGTTGGAACAGAAAGCAAAACCGATGTCAAAATCCTGAGCACAATACTCATCATACTCTGAATTGAAAGATGCCGGAATCAGCTTGCAAACTTCTTGTCCAGCGCCTTCAATTGATAGGATTGATAGCAAAATGATATGTATTCGCGCAAACATTAAAATATTAGTGGGTTAGGGGAAGTGCTTCTTCTGCGCAAGTCATAATTCAATGCAATCTCTAGGGTATTTCTGAATGTACCCGGAATTCGTTTGCCATAGAAATCCATGCTAATGGTGCTCCACAATTGCTGATTAAATACGATTCTTGTGAAAATCCCAAAGGAGTCATTGGACCTTAACGATATTCCAAAACTTCCATATCTATCATTGTTGAAGGTGAGATTTACATCGGCCATCATCTCCGAATTGCGGTTGTATCTCAATGCAAAGGCTGGCTGCCAATAGGAATTTTGCTTGTTGCCTATGATGTATGCTCCATGTGCTACGAAGCCGCGACTATTAATTTGAAAATCGCTGTTGGTAGATTGACTTATCCCTAAACTAGTTCGTGTGTCCTGATAGTACAGCCCTCCAGTAGCATTGATTGAACTTCTTTTTTCATCACCGTAAATAGTTGGATCATTTACCGTGCTTGTAATTGATTGTGACCAAAGAGTATTGAATGAAGATAATCCTCCTTTTAATGCTGCTGTCAGCGTACTCTCCTTCATTTTGATTTGATAACCTCCGATACCTGAAACGTGCAAATTTCTCATCAATCCTGCCTTGTCATTTATCACCTCCAATCCTCCAACCCAGCCTTTTTTACCAAGGGGAGTATGAATGGTGAAGAATTGTGTAAAAGGCATTCCTTCTGTCTTATTAAATGAAGTGCGATTAGATAATGTAGCTGTGAAATTTCCATGATAACCTGCAACGGCAGGGTTCAATGGAAGTGGATTGAATCCAAACTGTGCATATAATGAGGATAATTGAGCCGATGCATTCTGACATGAAATCACTAATGCAAGAACACTTAAACATCGGAATATGCTATTCATCTTAGTCATTCTTGATCATGATAAATCCGTTATACTTCAAAGAATTCATCTTGATTTCGTAGTAATAAACATCTCCCAATGGCGCAGGCTGCGATGGGTCGAGCGTTGGCCAATCATTTTGGTAATTGCCAGATCGGAATACTTCATAACCCCATCGATCGACAATGACGATTTCAATTGGATTGATCCCCAAACCGGGCACTGCAAATTGATCATTCACATCATCTCCATTGGGACTTATGGTATTCGGTAGCTCCAATGTGATCAGATTTATCTGCATGGTATCACTGAAAACCCCACAGAGGCCATGATCTATTGAAAAGGAGAGTAGACTATTTCCAGTGAATTCCAACGCAACATTTACACTTTGATTTTGGCTTGATATGATTTGTGCATCGCCCGAAACAAGGTTCCATTCTGGCACACCAATTCCCTCGTACATTCCGGTAATTATAATAATTCCTGCGTTCACTAAAGTAATATCAGTGCCTGCAGATATACTTGATGATGCAATAGCAAAGCTTAATTCTATTTCAATATTGGTTTCGCATCCATATTCAGTGATGCCGCTAAGCTCAATCATGTAATCTCCAATCTCTGGTACTTCAATGTTCAGGACTGAGTTCAGATTATCCATCTCCCACATTCCATCGGGAAAAACTTCAATTCCCACGATATCGCAATTGCCTTCCAAATTCAAGCTAGCTGTCAAACCACAAAATGAAGTGATTCCGGAATATGTTATGTTTCCATTGTCGTGCACTACAAGCAAAATACTGTCCTGCAAGGGACAATACTCTCCAATGCTGGCTATTTCCAACCAATACTCACCTTCATTGTGATCAGAAGGAACAAATACTCCGTTTTCATAACCTGATGTAGTGGTTGTCCACAATGATGTGCTGTTCACATAGTCATAGAGTACTATGGTTTGTTCTGAATTGCACATTTCTAGGGTATCACTGGTAAACTCAAGCATTGCCGGAACAGGAACAAAGTAAATGATTGACGTTGTATCCGTATTTCCGGATGGATCAGTGGCTATGTATACAAATTCTGTTGTTCCCTCGGGAAGTGCTTCGCCAATTTCAAATCCATTATTGTCTATTCTTGAAACAATATAACTGCAGTTGTCTGTGGCCTCCGGCTCATTAAAATTAAAAAAAGGGTCGCAGGTTTCCATTGTGATGGATTCTGCAAGAACAGGTGCTATCGTATCCAATACTGTTACCGCAAATGAACATGTATGAAGGGTCAAACCATTCTCTAAAGCGGAAAAGGAAACTGTAGCTTGCCCAATCGGGAATGGCATCCCAGAAGCATATCCTTCAATGAGTTCATATTCTCCATTGTTGCAATTGTCATTGAATACTATTGAATAATCAAATGGAATTTCACAAGAATAAGAAGTGATATACAAGGTCGTGTCTCCAGGACAAATGAGCGCTCCAACAAGTGTATCAAGAACATTCAATTGTAATTGGCAGATTCTTTCATTTCCAGAGATATCCGTGATATAAACGTATGCCGCACTGCTGTAAGATATCAGAGCGTCGGCCTCGGGAAATTGCTGAATGGTATAATCGCATTGTTCTGTGATATTTAATCCGAATGTCAAGTCGGGGACAACAGCACTGCAATTTTCATCCAAATAAAGATTAAAGTCCGGTGGACAAATCACCTCAGGTGAAATGGTGTCGATTACATGAATTACAGCAATACAGCTATTGCTATTGCCTGACGGGTCCATAACTCCTAGATCTATTTCGAAGATGCCAAGGCCAATTGCATCATCAATCGACATATCCTGAGTGAAATTACTTATTCCACAATTGTCAGAGAGAATAACCAGATTAGAGAAATTAGGGACATGTGCCTTGCAACCGTCCATTACTTGATAAGTCAAGGTGTCCGGACAAATAATTGATGGAGCCGTTTGATCGGAATAAAGAAGTGCTATCTCCAATTCAGAGCTATTGCCACTTTCATCATATGCAATAATTTGAATGAGAATATCTGTTTCACCATATACAATCTCTCCGGTATTCAATTCTATACTTTGATCAGCAGTGCAGTTGTCTGATACTGCCACTAGAGTCAAAATATCTGCGGGTATAGCCATATTGCAATTGTCACCAAGAACTAAATTCAAATATGGTGGCCATCCCGATTCGAAAACAGGTGCTAGGGTATCTGCGACCACGATCTCGAAATTGCATTCATGATAATAATGGCAGTATGAACTTGCTGTAATCTGAACCACATGATTACCGAGACCAAGCGAAGTGGAAGCAATCGGATTCTGAACTACAACAACATCCGGGTTGTCATAAAACAATGACCATGCAGAAGTGTAATCGGGTGTTGGAATATCGCAGTTGTTCTCGATGTAAATTGTTTCGGGAGCAGGACAAGTTGCAAGGGCTAAACTGAAGGGTATAAATTCGATAATATTTGAGAAGGCTGTATCGCAGTATTCTAGAGCCGACCAAGTTTGAATGAGTATTGAGTCCAAAAGTTCAATTGAAATGTTCTCTGGACTTAAATCGTCGGAGGCTATCCATGTGCTGCCGTTGTCTGTGGAATATTGCCATCCTGGTGTACCTGCATAGTTTTCTATCGACAATTCAATGATATCGCCATAGCAATAAGCAACCTGCGGCGTGTATGAAATGTATCCGGCAATAGCTGTCCCAACGCAGCAATCGTTGGGCGTAAGTCGCGTAACAGTAAAACTACATTCTGTGATGTTGCCATACAGGTCTATTGCAGTTGCTTCAATTTGGGTTGTGCCTATTGGGAATACACCTGAACTGATAAGATCGGTATTGCTCACATCTATACTCAAAACTCCACATGCGTCAGTTGCCGTAAAACTAGGAATCGAAATGGTTTCTTCGCAGAATATCACATTCGCTGGGCAATCTATAAATGGTCCGGTTTCATCAATTACAATAAGTTCAGTGATGCAAGTAGAAAAATTTCCATTTGAATCGGTTGCCGTCCAAATGATTTCATATTGTCCGGGACCGGCCAAAAGTTCCGCCTGTAAGGATCCATAATTACTTTCAACAGTGGGAATCCCGCAATTGTCAGTTGCAGATGGAAGATCAATGCTGATAAGCTCTTCGCACAAATCGGCTGGCAAGATGTGTTCAATAGTTGGCTCACAAAACACTTGCGGTGAGATTATGTCTAATGGTTGAAATGTAACTATTTGAGAGCTAACGTTGCCGCTATCATCTGCTGCGAAAACGGTGATATCGAAACTTCCGGATGGAGTGTATATACTGCCAGCAACTCTGTTTTGTGATAGTGTAACGCTTTGACTGCATGCATCCGTAGCCTGAAATTGACTAGTGAAATCAGGTATTGTGACTTGACAATTGTTGTCTAAGTTGAGAATCACTTCTGAAATGACTTGAGTAAAAATGGGGGCTATTGTGTCTGTTACACTTACTGTTACAGTGAATGTTCGAGAGTTTCCAGATGCATCCGTTCCCTCAATGCTCACTTCAATTTCACCAGGAGTGTTAATAAGAGTGCCAGCAACAGGGGTTTGCAAGATGTCAATTGTGGAGGAGCAGTTGTCTGTGAAAAGAATTGCATTTGAAAAATCAGGGATAACTCCAATGCAGTTTTGATCAAGATAAATGATCGAATCCGGGATTGACTGCACCACTGATGGCCTTATGGAATCGACAACACTCAATTTAAAAAAACAAGATGAAGAAAGACCAAATTGATCCGTTACATAAAGCGCGACGTTGTAGTCGTCGGGAATCGTGTATAATTCGCCAACTTCGGGAAATTGTATGATTTCAAAACCTTGAGCGCATTGGTCGCTCACCGTAAGCCCAAGAGTCCAATCGGATAAAGAGTAACTACAATTCTCATCTAAATAAACTACTTGATCATCAGGACAGTTTTCTATAGTTGGCTGAATATTATCAGTGGGGTTTAAATCAAATAGGCATGTTGTCACATTTCCCCAAGTATCAGTGGCGGTAATGGTGATAGTAGTCGTATCGGATAAAATAGTTCCTGCAATTGGGCTTTGTGACCAAGATAAAATACCGCTGCACGCATCACTCGCAATGGCAATAGTGCTGAAATCAGGAACAATGATTTCGCATGATGAATTGATCTGCAGGTTGTATTCGAGTGGGCAATTTAATGTCGGACCTACTTCGTCTTTTACAATCAAATTTGAAGAACAGAAAGTTTGATTGCCCGAAATATCTTGTGCAAACCAAGTAATTTGATAAGTGCCTTGTGCTAATTCAGCAGGAAGCGAGATATTCATAGGTGTCACATTATTCCATGTGCTGTTTACCTCACAATTATCAGAAACTCCGGGAAATAACAAATCTATCAATGAATCACAGAACAACTGACTGCTTGAAATCACAATCTCTGTTGGGCACACTATAATGGGGTCTTCAATGTCGACTACCGTTACAATTGTTTTGCAGCTAGCTTCGTTATTGAAAAAGTCTTTTATGAAATACTCAATGGAATAAGTTCCAGATAATAAATTCACAATCGGTTCGGAAGGAATTGTCCAAGTATCTTCCCATCCGCAATTGTCCGACAAAGCTGCGTCAGATGGAATTGTAAAATCAATGCTGCATTCCGATGCAGAGAGTCCAATTGTAATGTCATTCGGACAAGTTATCTGAGGTACAATGCTGTCAGTTAAAATCACATTGGTTTCGCATGTACTAACCAATCCCTCTGTATCTATGGCTGTCCAAATCAAGTCATAATTGCCGGTAGTCAATTCTATAGATTGCCCCGGCCAATATCCCAGATTGTTGTAAAATGAAACGATTCCTACATTGTCTGTTACCACAGGAGTAAAATCTATTTCCCCTTCGCAACCGGTGTTATAAGAATAAAAAACCAACGAATCTGGACAGTATGTAAAAATGGGGGGGGTAATATCCAAGACCTCCACCATTACTGAGCAGCTTGATTCATTTCCAAAGGCATCTATCGCTGTCCAAATAACTTCTGTAATACCTATTCCAAAGTCAATTTCCGTTTCGCTACCTCCTATGTCATTTTTTAAAGTGTAGAGAGAACACTCGTCATATATAGAAGGGATATTCAACTGCAGAGTTATTGTAGAAGCATCATCGGGAAGAGTCACTTCGATATCGCCTTCACATAAAATTTCGGATGCGAGGTTGTCGATTGTGTTAATCGCTATGTCACAAGTTGCGGTTGGGAGGCAGAGGCCTGTGTGATGTATTTCACAGTAGGAGAGGGAACCTGAAATTCCGGGAGATGGCGATTGAATAAAACCGGTGGTGTTTTGCTGTACATCTATATTTTGAAGTGACAAAAAATCGGGGATAAGTACCTCACAATTGCTGTCGAAAATTAGGTCTTGCGACGAGGGACACAAAAATGGTTGGGGGTTAATGCAGATTATTTCGAGGAAGAGAAACGTAGAAATATCAAATTCATCTCGTAAATCAAGTCTGACAAGGGTGTTTTCGGTAACCGTGAATGCAATGGGATTCTGGAAGGTACTGTCAATGATGTTATAATTTATTCCACCATCCATAGAGAAACCCCAGTAGAACAAGACATTGTCGGGATCCAAGGTAAAGGAAAGATTGATAATGTCGTCGGGACAAACGGTTGTGTCGCTTGCAATGAGCTCAGAATCAGAATTGAATGCAGAATGTGCAGTCAGTTCCAAGTTAAATATGGAACCGAATAAAATCAGGAAGCACGGAATGCAACCACGTAATTTTTGCAAATTATTGAACATAGGGCGAATCAGAATCCATCAAATGACTGTAAAACAATTATTTATAGCCTTTTGATTGTTTAAATGATCTTCAATCGGGTTCATTAGAACCGATAGAAATTTCAGAAAAACATTGAATCATACGGTGCAATGGCCTCTGCGGTTTCTTTGAATGGAATTTTGTTGGCTTTCCTTTAATATGATAGCTGCGATTCGATCTTGAGGTTTTGATAAATGCCCTGAGGAGTGGATCGTCTTTCGGGAAGGATTTCGGCAGTGAATTATTTTAAGGGAGTTCATAAGCACTATAATTAACATTATGTAAAGTTGATATAAAGGAGCGTAAACACTTCTATTTCATACTCTTGAAAGCCTTCTATCCTGCGTACCGAATACTTTGATAGTCTTTTCGACACCTGCAGATTCTCCACTCAACCTACTTCTATTTTACGAAATGCTCGCTAAGGAATTGCCGAAAAGCACGCAGAGGTTGTTTGGGTATATCTCTTTCGTTTTCGTTTATCCCAGACTGTGTGCAAAACAATAACGATTCAGTTCAAGGAATTGAAAGATTATGAGACTTTGAGCCTAGTCTGAGCGGGCTTTGGATGAAATCCAATAGACTTTTATTTCACGCAGAGATCGCAGAGGAATTGCCGCAGAGAACTCGGAGACTTTGGGTATAT
>JAWXBG010000023.1:0-8920 GCA_034439875.1 Flavobacteriales bacterium | reverse complement strand
CTATGGCCTTTCGGATCAATAATTCCTGATCGGTGGGAGCCAGAGCAGGGATTTCCTCAATGCGTTCGAAATGCGGCCACCCCTCCTCATCGCGTCCTTGAAAGCGATAATAGCCATACGGTTCTAACAAAGTGCAGATTGCAATATGCATGAGGGAGAGCTTTTCGTCCTTTTTAAAGGTTCGGTCGGTCTGTCCCAATTCCTGTAATCCTATCAAAAATAGGATGGCGGCATAGTCCAACTTCTCCCCAAAACCCTCAGAAATCCTGGAAACAGTGTCATTCCAGCTCTTTTCGAAAATATAATCCATTCAATACTGCTTGTTAAAAAGTTCGGTTTAGTAGACCACCTTCGCTTGTTTCACTCGTCTACTTTTCGGGAGCCAAAGAAACAACTCTCTCTGCCTGACTTGACAAAAATGATGTGTGTGACCCGAATAATTGTGTTCTTGTCATTCTATTTGCTTGCTCCTAGCTATTCGGGGCAGGATCAAATCGTAGAATACCTCGACCAGAATATGGAGCCCATTGTGGCCACCAGTGATGCTGCACTTAAAAGAATTATTGTACTTCAAGAGGATAGCTCGGTGCTCGTTGAGGTGACTTTTTTGCGAGGAGGACTCAAAATGAAAGGTCGATACTCCTCCCCTCTCATGACTCTAGAAGATGGACATTTCACTTACTATTTCGCCAATGGTTTAAAAGAATCGGAAGGATACTTCACAAAAGGTGAAAAATCTGGCATTTGGAAGCGCTGGGATTGGGAAGGCAAGGCAAAACCCGACAGAGTTTATCCCATGTCAGTTTCAAAATCAAGCGAAGAAATTAGCGTTCCGGCCGCTTTTCCCGGTGGAATAGATGCTCTCAATGAATATGTAGTGCTAGAAATGAGGTTTCCTGAACCCGCCGCCAAATTGGGAGTAGAAGGATGGGTATACACCGCATTTACTATCAGTAGCTCGGGGGAAGTAACAGATATTGAAGTCATACAAACTTCCCACACTACCCTCAATCAAGAGGCAAAACGGATCGTAAAGTGCATGCCAAATTGGAAACCATCTCAAAGAAATGGCGCCTCCGTGGATTCGAAGTTTATTCTTCCCATCGTATTTGATTCGCGGGTGTCCCAAAAATGTAATCCACCCACTGTGAGCGTTGGAACGCGTTGATAGGAAACTCGAAAACTTTCTCTTTACAAAAATCTTGGGGTGGATTTAGACGACCTTTTTCCTCCAACTACCATTCCTTTCGGTGTTTTTACTGAATAGCCAAATGAAATCTTCCTTGATTCTCCAGGAGCTAGTCGAATCCTCCATTGAATCTTCCCAGTCGGCTTGTCGAGTACTCCTTCAGACATCTCCAAAACATCTACTGTGATATCCCCGCGTGACGAAACTGGTACTTGATCTTCTAACATAAGAATCACCTCTTTGTCGCTGTTATTTCGGAGAGTAGTTTCGAAAAATGACGTTTCCTTTTCGTTGTTGCCAAGAACTTGACGTTTACTGATATCAACCATCTTCTTTCGTTCAATAGCAATGTTCTTATCGCGTCCCAACGAAATAGCCAAAGTGTCATCCACCGAAACTGTATTGATAAATGATTGTCCTAAATAAGTGCCTTTAAAGAAAATACTCGCTTCACCACTTACAAGATTTAGATTGTTCCAACCCGTAAATTTGGCAGTGAGGTAAGCATCTTTCTCCATCGATGGAACTGCATAATGCTCATAAACCGCTGGCAAATTGTACGATGTAACATCAACTGTATAGGGTTTCGAATCAGACAAAATGCTATATGCAACTGGAATCTCAAATTCGGAAGTGAGTTCCTGAACTTCAATATTCTCGAAAAAAACATCTCCAGACTCATTAGGAAAATATCCACTTCCATTTGAATTAAACACGGCTTCACTTGAGGACGAAATTAAAACAGCATTCAATTCTATACCCGCCATCTTATCAATATTCCACGTCTCTAATTTTGGTTTATCAGCGCCGCGAAGTGGATCAGCCGTAGAAAGTTTCATTTTCACTTCATTCCAATCTGTTCCGCAGTTGTTAAACACATTCGCGCGGTAAACCAATCGAATCGGGTCACCCAATTTCTCCGTTCGAACATCATACTTTGGCGACCAGCCAGCCTTGGAAACGATATATGAAAAATTAAAACTTGTAGTCACTTCAGTTGGACTCGAAACTTCTAGGGTTATTTCCGATGAGGGCGAATTGTATTGTGCATTCAGCTCCGCTAGTTGCAATAGAGAAACTGTCAATCTCTTGTTGAGTGATGAAAGTCTTTTGTTCAGATTGAAAATTAAGCCGTTGATTTCGTTGTGTCGACCGCGATAAAAATCCGCTGCCTTCTCAATCTCTCCAATAGAAACTCCTTGCGACGTGCCACCTATGGCTTCATTTTTAAACAGAATATCCTTTTCTCGTTCAAGCGTCTTCAATAAATCAGTGTTCTTCTGAATTTCATCGGATAGAAATGCCATAGAGTCTTTCACAATCGCAATGCGATCATTGTCCTCAACTGGCTTCAAATAATTACTTCTAGATGAAACTGAAAGAATACTTACAGCAGGAGATCCAACATTCACCACCACACTATTGGGGTCTAGATCGGGAGATAAAGACGTGAAAACAATCTGACTTTTTCCTTTTGGTATTTTTTCAGTTGCCATATGAAATAATTCTGCTCCTCGCATGAAAACTGTAACATTCTCAATTGTTGAAGAAACGTTCTTCTGTGAAAATGAGAACGAGTAAATGCAAAGTGCAGCAATAAAAAGTGTTGATTTTTTCATGTCTAAAATAGATAACGTGCAGAAATTTCGGGGTTATATATGGTAATGTTCGAGGTGATATCTTTCAATAAAAATGAAGCCGAAAAATTCACCCTCCAAGCTACAGAAGCTCGAACAACAATATCATGATGAACAAAATCCAAGCTTTGCCAACCTGGACCTAATGCCAATCTCTTGTACCAAAAAGCAGGAAGAATTGAACCAAAAAAACTTGTCTCTTTGGTCTTATCATTTTTTCTCGCTTCCCAGATAGAAATAAAACTAATTTTCATTCTTCTAGGCAAAAGCTCTTGACCACCCAACTGCACAGAAATACCGGTATTGGTGATCCCCGAATGTGACTCCACACTTCGCTCATTCATGAAAGCACTTAAACCTATAATAATCTTACCGGTATCGAAATGGGTGAAAACAATTCCGAAGCGGGATGATATATAATTTTCATCTGCCCTGTTGTGCACTCGCAGAGCGGCTCCGCCCAGAAGATGATGTTGACGTTTTGTGAAACGCGTATGATAAGAATAGTTCAACGCTAGATTATAGGAGGCCTCACTTTCGCGTTCCGCTACCAAGCCAATACCGGAGTATATCGAATTGATATTCATGTTGGCCGAAATTCCGTAAAATCCACTTTCACCGACACCTGCACTTACCTGATTGTAATCGAGGGGGGAGGCCACAAATGCCGGATTATAGGCCGAAAGAAAAAAGGAGGGATTCACATACGAATGCTGCGACAGACCATCAAAAAAGATGGACGAAAAAAGCAATATGACGAGTATGGAGTTTAGACTCATTTTTTCTGTAGATGCCACTGAATCCGAAATTCCATAAAGCATTACGAAAAAAGTAATGCGCCCAATACTCCCCACTCACTCACTCATTCTCCAAATACGTCTGCTCATTGCTTGGCCTTTACCTGAGTCCATGTTTATAGTTTGGTCTAAAATTCACTACCATGAAAACCAAGTTCACCCTCGTTACATTATTTGCCATTTGCTTTTCGCTTAGCATCCATGCCCAAACACCCCAAGGTTTCAACTATCAGGCAGTGATACGCAATGCGGAGGGAGAACCTATGGCCAACACTGAAATCAATGTCACATTCGTCATATCAGATGCAGCAAATCTGGGATATCAGTTTTACTCGGAAGAGCATACCGCAGTAATGACAAACGAATTTGGATCGCTAACTCTTGTGATTGGTGAAGGCGATGTTACCAGCGATTTCTTTTTCCACGAACTCAACTTTGGCAATACACCTTTTGATATCCCTTATCATCTAGAAATATATGTGGATTCGGGTAATGGCGCTGTCCGTGTAGCTGAATCCAATTTTCAAAGTGTACCTTATGCTATTGTTGCGGAAGACGTGGAAGGTGTTGCATGGAAACAGAATGGTAACATGGGTTCAATGGATCATTTCTTAGGAACCACTAACGCAACACCTTTTGAAATCAGAACAAATAATCAACCCAGACTCTACATAGAATCGGGAGGAAAAGTAGGAATTGGAACAGAGAATCCAGAACATCAACTGGATATACAATTCAATGGCTCAGGGGGAATGCGTTTGAAGAGTGTATATTCTATCCCCTTCCTTACTTTAGAGGGCCCTTCACTTGGGGCCATTCACTTTGATCTCAATGGAGAACTTGAATGGATGATTGATGCAGGATTCAATAACTCTTCAGACTTCGTGATTTTGAATCCACATGATGATCCATTTATTGGATGGACAAGACCTTTTTGCATACAGAATCAAACTGGTAATGTTGGTATCAAGACCGCAAGTCCCGAATCCTCCTTACTTATTCAAGAAGGTGTGGACGCTTCTCTAACTGAAAATGGCTGGATGATGATTGGAAATGTTGACGGCAACAACACCATTTACCACACCAACGAAATAATGGCGCGTATCAATGGCGCAGCCGCCAATCTTTATATCACTGCAGATGGTGGTGCAGTAGCGATCAATAATGGAGCGTTGTCGACCACTCACTCACTATACGTAAACGGCACCGCCGCCAAACCCGGAGGTGGTTCATGGACTGCAACAAGCGACTCACGTTTAAAACAAAATGTGCAGCCCTATACATTTGGTCTAGATGAAGTCATGCAAATTGAACCTGTTTCTTATCATTATATTGAACAATCAGGACATGATACTTCCGTTGAACACGTGGGGGTAATTGCGCAAGATTTACAAAAAATTTCTCCAAAAATGGTGAACGAATGTGAAATGGAAATGCTTGATGGAGTGAAGGGTGAATATTTGAACGTGGATCCTTCCGCATTTACTTACATGCTGATAAATGGCATGAAAGAGCAGCAGAAACTGATAGAAGCCCAACAAAACCAGATTGAGCAATTAACTTCACGGATAGAGGCTATGGAAGAAAGTCGATGAGCATAACTGGTAGAGGCCTCTGAAGTACGTATTGTTTTTATCCCGCATTGCGCATTGGATTCATCTTGAGGATAATGCGCTGCGGGATTCTCGAATCTACACGATGGAACAAAGTAGTACTTCGACCTATCAATTCCGATATCTCTATCTCCTGATTCGGGTTTATTTCAATAGTACCGTTTGCTATCGTATCTTCACGTTGTTCTTTAACCTAATTATTCTTCCTGATGAAACTTTATTGTACCGCACTTGCCGGCTTGTTTCTATGCTCATACGCATCTGCTTCATCAAACACTCTTGAAATAACACAAAGCTCTGACGTCAGCAGTGGCTCATCGATGTGCGAAACCATTTACATCAACATGTACGATTCTTTTGGTGATGGTTGGAACGGAGCTACTATGACCATCTTTGACTGGAACAACAACTCTGTATGGAACGGTACTATGCTGAACGGCTCTTCCACCTCTTACAACACATGCCTTTGGTCGGGCTGTTACACCATAGTAGTAACAGGCGGCAGTTTTCCGGCGGAAGTGTCGTGGGTAATTGATGATGGAATATACTGGCTCACTGAGGGTCTATCGAACTCCACAACTCTGCTATCATTAGGAGCTACAAACACTGGTTGTACAGATTTTAGTGCTTGCAACTACAACCCAGGTGCCAATTGTGGTGATGCATCTTGCTATTATGATGACTGCATTTTTCTCGAAATGTTCGATTCAGGTGGCAATGGCTGGGAAGGATATCAACTTTCCGTATTGGACAACGTAGGTAATGTACTTTTCTCTAGTACACTTGCTTCGGGTAGTTACAACTATCTGCAAGTAGGTTTGCCCTACTATGGTTGCTATCGCATACTTTGTAGCGGCGGAAACAGCAATTGGGAAGTAACCTGGCAAATGTGGTATCACGATTCTACTTCGGGAGGTCAAGTAGTAGCCGACCAATCGGATTGTGGCTCTTTTATGAGTTTGCCCTTTTATTATAACTGCAATTTTGGATGTGTAGATGACGAGGCATGCAACTACGATTACTTTAGTTCGCATCAGCAGGGTGCTTGTTGTTACAACAACTGTCTTCACCTTTTAATGTACGGTTTAATTTCCTTTGGCAATTCCTGGGGCAATTTCACCATTACCAATTGGCGGGGTGAGATTGTGTTTTCCGGTTTCGAATACAACGTAGACCTCTGCCTGCCCGATGGATGTTACCAAGTAACTTCTACAAACGGCAATAGCGAAAACTTGAACTGGACCATAAGCGATGGTGCATTATTCTCCCTCACAGGGTTGGAGGGTGAAACGCATGCCTTGCTAGTGGGCGAGATAGTGGAAGGATGTATTGACCCCACAGCTTCTAATTTCAATCAGATGGCCAATTGCGATGGAGGGGTGTGCTACTACAATTGTATCGGAGATTTGGATGGAAATGGTTCGGTGAACGTCTCGGACCTGCTCCTATTCACCGCGCAGTTCGGGCAAACTTGCAATTAAATAACTAATCCAAACCTCTATCATGAAGAATCTTTATCTACTGCTCACCTCCATTTTTGTTGTATCATTTGCACTCAACACTTTTTCTCAAGGCCCTGAGGCGATAAACTATCAGGCAGTGATTCGCGATGCCAATGGCAACATTCTCAATGATGAATTCCTTTCAGTGCAATTCACCATCTACTCTTCGCCTTTTGGTGGCGAGCCCCTAACCATGCAGTACCGGGAAGCGCATGATGCCCTTACCAACGAATTCGGATTGGTGAATGCCTCCATTGGTTTTGGCCAATTTTCATTCGGGGTGTTTGCTAACCTGCAATGGGGATTAGATGAATACCATTTGAAGACAGAAGTGGATTTGGGAAACGGCTGGGTGGACTTGGGTACACAACAATTACTTAGTGTGCCATTTGCCGAACGAGCAGATGTAGCTGAAGACCTCGCCATTGATTTTTGGAAACAAAGCGGGAATGATGATGTGAATGATTCGTTCGACTTCATCGGCACCACCACATCCGAGGAACTAATTTTCAAAACCAACAACACCGAACACATGCGGGTAGACGTGAATGGCAACCTCGGCATTGGCACCAACAACCCCGGCCACCCCCAAGATGGGCTCGGCTTCGTTGGAAAAATGCTGCACCTGGAAGGGGCTGCTGATGAAAATGCAGTAATACT
The DNA here is from genome assembly GCA_034439875.1 of Flavobacteriales bacterium. Lineage (GTDB taxonomy): Bacteria > Bacteroidota > Bacteroidia > Flavobacteriales_D > Sanyastnellaceae > JAWXBG01. Next base: position 1,522 of record JAWXBG010000023.1, on the reverse strand, counting down.
GATGTCAGAAGCTGACGGTGTAACAAATGGAACCAATGTGACGCAGATCACACATGCGGATGGCAATTTCTACTTGCGCAACCACAATCCCGATGGCACCCTCCAAATGGCATTGGGTACCGGCGCCGATCCCACAATGGTGATTACCCAAGATGATGTGCAAATAATGAACGAAGGATACAGTGCCATTTTAAAGGTGAGCGCACCCACAGGAACGCTAAGCTTAGTTCAAATGCAAAATCAACAGACGGGCTCGACCAACAACGATGGTGGTTTGTTGGAAATGATAGGCAACGCCATGTACCTGCTGAATCAGGAAAGCGGAAATCTGATTTGTGGCACAGGAGGAAACAATACACTGTATATATCTGATGACGATTTTGTCGGAATCAATATAAATACACCAGTCACAGAACTGCATGTGGGCACCGGTACGGATGCCAGCCTTAGCTCTCATGGCTATTTTATGACAGGCATGGTAACAGGACTAAACATTGTGATGGATAACAACGAAATAATGGCTCGCAATGATGGCAACACATCACCGCTATACTTGAATGGCAATGGTGGAAACATGGCCATAGGGCAAACAGTGTCGCCATCTTGGCTTCTCACAGTGAACGGCACTGCCGCCAAACCCGGAGGTGGTTCATGGACTGCAACAAGCGACTCACGTTTAAAACAAAATGTGCAGCCTTATACATTTGGTCTAGATGAAGTCCTGCAAATTGAACCTGTTTCTTATCATTATATTGAACAAACAGGACATGATACTTCTGTTGAACACGTGGGAGTCATTGCGCAAGATTTACAAAAAATTTCTCCAAAAATGGTGAACGAATGTGAAATGGAAATGCTTGATGGAACGAAGGGCGAATATTTGAACGTGGATCCTTCCGCATTTACTTACATGCTGATAAACGCTGTCAAGGAATTGAAAGCCGAAAACGAAGCGCTAAAAAAACGTCTGGACGTACTTGAAGAAGGCCGATGATCTCAAATAACATCTTACAAGCGAATCAAATTGAGAAGACCATCAAACCTTGTATGTTCTGCTCAAAAAATGTAATATTTCCGATCCTCTTCAGGAAGATCATTGCACAAACATGTGAGTAGTCCAGCTATAAAATTTGTGCTCATTTGGCCCGGATTTATTCATTTTCATAATTTTAATGATAATGGAACAATCATATCAAATGCTGAAATCAATATTTACCTTACCCTGTAACGCACAGTATTTCATCAATAACAAGTGACCGAATAACGTGAGACACAAAGTTCAACTAACAATATTTTTAATAATCCGCAATACATCCGAAGATTCATTTAACCCAGCTTCCGCATTGGGAATCTATTGCAGCACTAACCCCCTTAGATATCCAGCACTTTCTCGATTTTAATTCTTCATCTATGAATATACATAATCAAATAATCCCGCATTGCGCATTGGAAGTGTCTTGAGGTTAATGCGCTGCGGGATTCTCGAATCTACACGATGGAGCAAAGTAATAGTTCGACCTAT
>JAWXBG010000022.1:0-6416 GCA_034439875.1 Flavobacteriales bacterium | reverse complement strand
TGATCTTCCACACCAGCACCCCCTATTGAAGCCCCAATTTTAAGAGCACAAGCGAGCAATACAGCTGTTTTCAGCCTTATCATTTCGATGTACTCTTCGTGAGATACGATGGTGCGCGCCTCGAAATCCATATCAAGTTGTTGCCCTTCACAAACCTCTACAGCGGTTTTAAGAAATGTGCTCAGGACATCGTGAACCCATGATTGACGGGATGAGCAAATAAGTTGGGTGGCATGAATGGACATCACATCACCGCTCAAAATGGCGCTGTTTGTAGTCCATTTGATGTGCACAGCGGTTTTGCCTCTTCGCAAAGGTGCCTGATCCATAATGTCGTCGTGCACAAGGGTGAAGTTGTGAAATACTTCGAGGGCCACAGAAGCTGAAAGTGCTTCACTGATTTTACCTCCAAACAATTCACAAGCCATAAGAGCTATGGCAGGTCTAATGCGCTTACCACCGAACTCCATAAGATAACGGATCGGGTCGTTGAGACCGGACGAAGGCAATTCGCGGGTGTATTGATTTATCCTCTCTTCGATAAGAGGTAGCAATTTTTCGTAAGAAGTCATCATCAAGTTTTCACTAGATCCAGCAAGTATTTACCATAACCACTGTTCAGCAAGGGAACTGCCAATTGTTGCAATTGTTCATCTGTGATATATCCCATTTTCCACGCTATTTCCTCGATGGCTCCGATTTTGAGACCATGGCGTTCTTCAATTACTTGCACATATTGACCAGCTTGCATGAGAGAAGTAAATGTGCCAGTATCGAGCCAAGCTGTGCCTCGGTCAATCATTTGAACATGCAATTTCCCTTGTCGAAGATATTCTCTATTCACATCTGTTATTTCGTATTCCCCTCTTGCACTCGGTTGGAGCGAACGAGCCACATCAATTACACTATTATCATAAAAGTATAAGCCGGGTACTGCAAAATTGCTTTTCGGATTAATCGGTTTTTCTTCAATGGATATAGCCTTTCCTTCCTTGTTAAATTCCACCACACCATATCTATGGGGATCCGATACGTGACAAGCGTATACTAAGCCACCTTCAATATCTATATTCTCCCTGAGCATTTTCCCAAAACCTTGTCCGTAAAAAATATTATCTCCCAGAATCAAAGCAGCTTTGTCGCTGCCAATAAAATCAGAACCCAATACAAATGCCTGCGCAAGGCCATTTGGCACTTCTTGAACCAAATAAGAAAACGAACAGCCCAACCTCGATCCATCACCAAGCAGTTTTTCAAAGCCAGGCAAGTCGTGAGGTGTAGAAATAATAAGTATGTCCCTTATACCGGCCAGCAACAAGGTAGAAAGCGGGTAATAAATCATTGGCTTGTCGTAAACAGGCATCAGTTGTTTGCTCACTGCCAGGGTAAGAGGATAAAGTCGGGTTCCGGATCCACCGGCAAGAATGATTCCTTTCATAAGCAGAAAATTAATTCAAGATTGAGACTGTTAGTAGCGTTTCATTTTTTACTCAAGCATTCTCTCCGATTCCTGTCTAGCGCGAATAGTTAATGCGCGATATTCCTGATCGTCTTCTTCGTCGATGATATGAATAAAAGGCTCTTTGAACGCTTTATTGGTAAGAGCTTTATTGAGCGATAGTAGCAATGCAGGTAGCAGGATCAAATTGGTGAACATACCAACTACTAAAGTAATGGCTATCAATAATCCGAGCGCTTGAATCCCAGCGAATTCTGAGGCAGCAAAAACACCAAAACCCATGAAGAGCACAACACTCGTATAAACAATACTAAATCCTGTGTCTTTTAGAGCTAGAAAGCAAGCAGTTCTGATGTTCCACCCTACCATATCAAGCTCTTGCCTATACTTTGCCAGGAAATGTATTGATGTATCGACAGTGATAGAAAATGCAATGCTAAAAACTAAGATGGTAGAAGGTTTTAATGCAATTCCAAAAAATCCCATGAAACCTGCGGTAAGAATAAGGGGAAGTAAATTTGGAACAAGAGCGATCAATACCATTCTCCAAGAGCTAAAAAGGCCTGTCATAATGAGCATAATGGCAACAATAGCAAAAAGGATACTGCTGAAAAGATTATCGACCATGTAATCAGTTCCCTTCAAAAACACGACACTGGTCCCAGTCATTGAAACTTTATACTTTGCGGGATCAAAGATGCTATCGACCTGGGGTTTCAATTCATTCATCAGGTTTTTCATCTCAAGTGTTCCAATGTCAGCTACTTGAGTGGTCACGCGGGTTACAGACTTCGTGCTATCCAAAAATCCTCTTTCAAGACCTTTGGTATTGTATTGACCTTTGAAATAAGGTCCGATAAAACTTTTCTCATTGCTCTGAATGAGTGTAAACCTCGAAGAATCGCCATTGTAAAAAGCTTGTTTGGCGAATTTGGTAGCATCGACAATACTCAGAGATTTAGAAAACTCTTTGTGGGTGGCGAGAACATCTTGAAGCTCTTCGATTTTTCTGAGGTTTTGATCTTTGGTAATCTGACCTTTCTTACCACAATCTATAAGCACTTCGAAGGGCATAACACCATTGAAGTTTGTTTCAAAAAACTGAAGATCTTTGATTACACGATCATCGTCAGGTAAGTCATCTACTATATTTCCTGTGGTTACAATGAGACTCATTCCAACAAAGCCAAGCACAAACAGGGCCACTGTAGAGATATACACCCACCTTCTTTGGCGAGAAATGAGGGTAATAACAGAATCCGTCATCCGGTGCATCCAGCTTCGTTCAAGGTGATCGAGGTGACGGAGTTTAGGAGGTTCCATAAACGAAAAAACAATGGGAACAGCGAGCATCGAGAGCACAAATAGAGCCATGGTAGCCACTGCCGAAGCCGTTCCGAACTGCACCAGCAAGTCACTTTGCACAAAAATGAAAGTGGCAAAACCCAAGGCGGTTGTGGCATTGGTAAGAAAGTTCGCGTTTCCTATTTTATAAATCGTCCTCTGAAGAGCTTTGATCTTATTGCTGTGTCGTTTGAACTCTTGGTGGTACTTGTTGACCAGAAAAACACAGTTCTGCATTCCAAGAATGACCATTAAGGGAGGGATAATCGACATCAACATTGTGAGCGGATAATCAAAGAGGGCAATTATTCCCAAAGACCATACAACACTTACAATGATAATTCCGATATTGAGCCACATGACTCGGAAACTCTTAAAGAATATATAGAGCAAAATAGCTGCTACAAGGATCATCAGACAGGTGAAAAAGATCATTTCCGACTTCAACTTTCCACCCAAAACAGTGCGGATATAAGGTAGACCACTGATGTGAATTTCAATTCCTGTTTCCTTATAAAACTCCTCACACAATTCCAGAACCTTTTCTATTGAAGGTCCCCTTCTCTCCGAATTGAAAAGCCCAGCGTTCACAAATACCATCATTAGGCTTGCATCGGTGCTATCGCTGTAAAGCAGGTTCCTGTAAAAAGGAAGATTGTGCAATTCACTCTTTATCGAGTCCACTTCGCCTTGTGATTGCGGGAGCCGACTGACGAGTCGTCGAAACATGAATTTTTCATCGATTGTATCGGCATACATCACATAACAATGAGCATCCGAAAAGACTGAATCAATGGCACTTAGCTCAACAGATGACTTAGTGCCGTTGATCATAGTATCGACAGGAACCGTTAGCTCCTTCAACTTATTTCCTAATAGGTACCAAGACTTGTATTTTTCGAGAGAGTAAAGAGATGGATCATTGACGCCCAATACTATAACATTACCATCTTCACTAAAATTTTCAACAAATCGAGAATATTCTACAAAGGTGGAATCGTCTTCCGGAAGTATGCCTGCGAATTTGTAACTGAGTTTAACATTGCGGGCTTCCCAAGCAAAAAAAGCAGTAACCACACCCAATGCAATGAGTATTGGCAACCTGAAGCGCAGAGTTAGTCCGGCAATTTTTTCCCACATAGTATTTTTTTCAGGCGGAGCATTGGAACTCCGGAAATAATTTCACAAAGAAAAGCAAGAATGCGCTGTGATTTTAGTCAATTCCGCAAGGTATTCCTTCCATTCACTGGACACGGGACTATATTTGCGCGCAATTTTAAAATGCCTATAAATGTCTAATAAGTATCAAAGCCAGATAGACGCCTTCATGGCCGACATCCAAGCTAAAAATCAGAATGAACCAGAATTCATTCAGGCTGTGCATGAGGTAGCTGAAACGGTCATACCGTTTATAGAAGAAAACCCCAAGTACAAAACAGCCAAAATTCTACAGCGCATTGCTGAACCCGAAAGAACATTGATATTCCGTGTTCCATGGGTAGACGACAAAGGAGAGGTTCAGATAAATCGTGGTTACCGCGTTGAATTCAACAGCGCCATAGGCCCATACAAGGGTGGTCTACGTTTCCATCCGACAGTAAATCTTTCTGTTTTGAAATTCCTCGGATTCGAGCAGATATTCAAAAACTCTCTCACCACTCTACCAATGGGTGGTGGCAAAGGAGGCAGTGATTTTGATCCAAAAGGAAAGTCAGACAATGAAGTAATGAAGTTCTGTCAGAGCTTTATGACAGAATTATCTCGTCACATTGGAGCAGACACGGATGTGCCAGCCGGAGATATTGGAGTTGGCGGACGTGAGATTGGATTTATGTTTGGTCAGTACAAAAGACTTCGCAACGAATTTACCGGAGTATTTACAGGAAAAGGAAGAAATTGGGGTGGATCATTGATTCGTCCTGAGGCGACGGGATATGGCACTGTATACTTCGCTCAGGAGATGTTGCAGACCAAAGGAGAGGATTTCAAAGGAAAAACGGTAGTTGTATCGGGCAGCGGAAACGTAGCACAGTATGCCATTGAAAAAGCAACTGAGCTCGGCGCTACAGTGGTTACGGCCTCTGATAGCAGTGGATTCATTTACGACAAAGATGGAATAAATCCAGAAAAACTTGCATTCCTGATGGACCTTAAAAACGTGCAGAGAGGGAGAATTCAAGAATACGCTACAAAATATGGTTGTGAGTTTCATGCCGGTAAAACTCCGTGGGGAGTGAAATGCGACATTGCCCTTCCATGTGCTACACAAAATGAATTACATGGAGATGATGCCAAAACATTGGTAGCAAATGGCTGCACATGTGTTGCAGAAGGGGCCAATATGCCCAGCACTCCGGAAGCAGTAACACATTTTATGACTACTCAAATTCTATTTGCTCCGGGTAAAGCGTCAAACGCAGGAGGAGTTGCAACATCGGGATTAGAGATGTCACAAAACTCACTTCGTTTATCATGGACCCGCGAAGAAGTAGATCAGCGATTGCATAACATCATGAAAAACATCCATGCATCTTGCGTAAAGTATGGAACTGAGAATGGCGTAACCAATTATGTGAAAGGTGCGAACATTGCAGGCTTCGTGAAAGTAGCAGATTCGATGCTTGATCAAGGAGTTGTATAATTCTTAAAAGGAAGTATAGTTAAAAGCCCGTGTAATGCGGGCTTTTTTTTTAGGGAACGTCTAAAATCCTGTTTTATGATTCGCAGAAACAAATTTCGTCGAAACATGAAAGAGGATTTTAGACGTTCTCTTAAGATCTCTACATACTTTTATTCCTTAAAGGCTCATTATAATTTGAAAAATCGCCTTCGACACATTGCCCTGATGCTTGTGATTTTGTCTTTTTTGACTTGCAAACACGAGCCTGAAATAGACCCAAATAGCTCGTATTGTGGCGAAGCAACCACTATTGATGAAATGATGGAGTGGGTGTATTTTAAAACAGGGACCTATTGGATCTATGAAGAGCAAAACTCCGGTGCTTTAGATACCATGACTGTGTATTATGACTACAACGGAGTAAGCAACACCGGCAACCGGGAGTTCGTGGTTAAAATGGAAAGTTCATTGGATGGGTACACGTATGAGTATTGGTTTAATAATGCCTAGTCGGGGGGTTGTGGTTTATTCCCTGGTTGCTTTTGCAGAGCGGTGGATTGTGAGAAGTATATACCGGGGGATACTGCGGGAGCAAATCATGTTTTTATTTTTCCTCTGAGGATTGGAAATCAAGTTGGCCAAGGAGGGTACAATTTAGAATTCGGCCCAAGTAAGATTGTTGCACAATATCAAACTGACTCTATTCAAAGTTATATTTTTCCAAATGTCTTTGAAATACATCAAGCGCACAGCCCACAGCATGACTACGAAAAGTCAACATACAAAATCGTGAATCAAATTGGCATTGTTCAAAAAATAATACCTGAATTTTCAGAGAATTGGGAAGTAGTAAAATTTCAAATAATACAAAGTGATCCTCTACAATCTCCCCTATTGTAAATAGGTTACGATGGTGTGGCGTTAGTTGCCCTCAAAAATAGAGCAATGACACCGAAAGAATTTCATGAAAAATTCCCAACAGAGTTTGCCTGC